>JAQGKB010000264.1 GCA_028290345.1 Hyphomicrobiales bacterium
CCTCAGTACAAGGCCTTGACGCAGCAGTTCGCGGCCGATTTCCGCGCCGCCAACCCTGGTGCAACGTCGACCGTAGTCGATAATGCTGTTGCCCAAAAGCTCAATGACTACGAGGCGCAACAGACCGCTCAATACCGCAGCCTCAATGCCGAGGTGGGATCGCTCACCACGCAAGAAGTGCCAGGCTATACCTACAATGCCTCACCCGCCGAAGAGGCCGCGTTGACGAAGGGCGCCGTCTGGACCGATCGCGAGCTGGCGTTCTCGCTGTCGCCGGGCGCCCTCAAGACGATCACCGACACCAACCCGGTGATCAAGGCGCCCAACGTTGCCGGTCGCACGGTAACGCTGAACGCAGCTACCAGCATCGGTGAAACAAAGGCCACCATCAGCGGTGGAACCGCCACGCCTGGTATCTCCTTTGCCGCCAACATTCCGGTGGCAAGCCTGAGCGACGAGCAGAAGGTGGCGCTGGCTTCAGCGGAACGCTCAGACCTGAAATTGACGATCGGACCAGTGTATCTGCCGACCAATGCCACGCCGGAACAATTGGCCGCCTACAATGCCGCGGTCGCCTTGGGCCTTGGTACTGCAGGCACGAATACGGACGTCTCGCTCGGCGCCACAACCTTCACCAACATTGAGCAGGCGGCGCTCAATGCCGCCGCCGCAGGCGTCGTCCACGATGGCGATCTGATCATCACCATTCTTGCCAAGCGCCCGCTGAACTTTGCCGCCACCGACGCGCTCAACGTTACAGTCACCGCCGCCGCCAATACCGCGGCCGACGAAGGCGTGGCTTACCTCGCATCGCGCGGAAATGCGGCGCTTGGCACGATCTCGGTGCTTGGCGAGACCCGTATCAAGGTCGTCGGCTCGCTGACCAAAACGATGGCCAGTACGGTCTCCACCGGCAATCTCATTCTTGAAGCCGCGCAGGGTGGGGTCGGCAGCAGCGGCACACCGCTGAACCTCACGCTCAGTAGCGGTGCGACCTTTACCGGGCGCGCGCAGCAGGGTGTGTTCGTCAATTTTGCCGGGAATGGGCTGATCGATACCGTCTACTCGCCACAGAACGTCAGCCTGACGAGCACCGGCGGATCGCTGCTCAATGCCAATGGCGATCTGTTGATCAATGTTCTGGGCAAGGTGGTGACGCTCAGTGCGTCGAGCGGATCGATCGGGTCGGCCACGAGCGCCCTCAATGTCGGCGTCAACCTGGGTGGCGGCATCATCGCCAGCGCAGCGGGGGTGGTCGATCTTTATGGTCCGGCGACGAACCTTTTCATTGTGAAATCAATTGTCTCCGGAGCTTCGGTGGCACTGACCGCGGGCAATGAAGGCGTTGTCGACGGCAGCGTTTCGGCTCTGGGGGGCATAGCCTTGCGGGCAGGCGGGCGCTTTGTGATTACCTCGGACGGCGACGTTCAATCGACGGCGGGTGACATCGTCATCGATGCCAATTCACTGAAGATGCTCGACGGCGCCATCCTGACGGCGAACATCGGAAAGGTCGAGGTCACTACCACCGGCGATGCGCTGGTAACGGGCATTACTTCGGGCAATGCCGCCGTGGATGCCGTCAGCATCAGCGCCGCTGGCCATATCCTCGCGGGCACCGATCCGGCGCGGATCGACATCACGGCCATGGCGGCGGGGGCGGGGATAAAGCTCGTCGCCGGCAAGGGCATCGGGGATCAGACCGAGGCCGATGCCAAATATGCCGACGGGCCAACGGACATTCCGGGAAGCGCCAACCTCATTACCCAGGTCGCAAATCCGCTGCGGCTCAAGACCGCCAAGCTCGACATCGTCTCCACCGCGGGGGACGTCGATATCCAGACGCTGGCTGCCGTCAATGCCGCGACGGTCAGCGCCGTCACCGGCAACATCAACATCCTTGCGGCTGCCGATTTCCACGCCAACCTGATTTCGGCGCCGCTCGGCACCGTCACCATCGATGCCAACGGCACCCTGCTTATCGATGCCCTGAAGGCCAGGGCCGTGGCGCTCGACAGCGCCGGGGACCTGACGCTGCCTGATATCGAAGTGGCCGAAAAGATCAGCCTGGGCGCCGGCTCGCTCCACGCCGGCATCACGCAGGTCCCGTCCGGGCCCCTGCCGCTGCAGTTGAACCTCACCGGCTATCACGGTGGGGTGGGAAGGCTCGCCGATGTGACGGTGGATGCGCCGGCCGGCATCGCCATAAACAAGTTGTACTTCACCGATGCCGCCCTGACGACGACCGCACGCAATGTTTCGATCGCCGGTGCTTTCGTGCCGGGTGGCCTGGCGTTGAAATCGCCACTGCAGACGCTGATCTTCAACAATCGTACCATGCGCCCGCAGGGCGGCAATGATGCGCAGTTCTACTCGCCTAGCTTTGCCTTCAGCATGACGCTGCAGGATTACCACACTACCAGCAACGCCTTCACGGTGAGATACGGGATCGGGGCCCAGGTTACCGAATTCGTTAACCATTTTACCTATGATGGAGTCAGCCTGATTCGGGACACCGTTCGGGTCTTCAGCGAGGCGGGCACGTCCTTCGGGCAGCCCTTCACCTGGATCGAAGAAGCGGACAAGAACAAGCCGGTCGTGGTTGTGGTCGAGGGCAAAGTGGTCGTGATCAACGGGGTTGCATTCCCAATTCAGACGCAGGACTCCGCTCCTGCCGTCAATCTCAGCCAGTTGCAGTGACCCAACTCGCCTGCGCCAGATGGCGTTGGAACAGGGCCGGGCTGCTGACGATTGCTGTTGCCCTTGGCGCTGGATGGGTGTCCTTTGCCGTCGCGGCGCCGCTGGGAACCGATCCGGCGACAACGCTGCAGCGCAGCCAGAGCCAACTCGATCAGCTCGACAGGGCAACCGCGCCGCCAAAGCAGACCGGCCCGGCGGTGGTCACCAGTCCGATATCGCGCAAGGAACTTCCGGCGCCGGGCGGGCCGCTGGTGCTGCTGAAGACCGTGTCATTCGGTCCGCCGTCGGAATTTCTAACCACGGCGCAGCTTGATGCGATTGCGGCAAAGTATATCGGCCGCCGAGTGGATTTCTCGCAGATCTCCGCACTGGTTCGCGAAGTCAACGATCTCTACGCGGCCAAGGGCATCGTCACGGCCAGCGCAATCCTGCCGCCGCAAAAGCTCACCGATGGCAACCTCAAGGTGCAGTTGGTCGAGGGCAAGCTCGGCAACGTAGCGGTGGCCGGGGCGCATCTCACCTCGGACAAATTCGTTCTCGCCAGCGTCAAACTGGCGCGCAACGGCGTTGTCGACGTGCCGAGGGCCGGCCGCGACATCGAGTTCTTCAACAAGACCAACAGCGCGCAATTGCGCCTGCTGCTGCAGCCCGGCGCAAGCTTCGGGCTTACCGATCTTTCGCTCGGCATTACCGAGCCACCGCGCAATACGCTGCAGTTTTTCAGCGACAACCAGGGCTCGCTGTCGACGGGCCTGCTTGAATACGGCATGTATTTCCGCGGCTACGACCTGATGGGCAATGACGACAGCCTGACCTTTTATGGCACCGATTCGGCTGGCAGCCTCTCGGGCACGCTGAGCTACAACACGCCGATCACGCCGTTCGGCACCCGCGTTGCGGGCAGCCTCACCCGTTCGGGAATCCGGGTGGTGGATGGGCCGACGCTGCCGCTCGATATCACCGGGAGTTCGCAGGCGGCGACGGTCACGCTGTCCCAGCAACTTATCGGCACCGCAAACTGGAGCGCCATGGCGCTGATCTCGGGCGCCTATGTCACCTCGGCATCGCAGTCGGGCATCACGCCGCTCGTCGATTCGGTGACCAAGAAGGCCGTCCTTGGTTTTTCGCTGGCTTATACCAGCGAGAACGCTTCGTTCAGTATCCAGCCGCAATTGATCTATGCCAATGCTCACGATCAGCTGATCGATGGCTATACGGACGTGCTGCTGGCAGCCGGCTCGGCCAGCGGTACCGTCAAATTGCCCGCGGATATGAGCATTGCGGTCAACGGCGCTTGGCAGGTGAGCAACACGCAATTGCTGCCGGGAGACCTGCTGTTCCAGATCGGCGGCGGCTCGACCGTGCGCGGCTTCCAGAGCGGGGCGGTGGCGGGCGATAGCGGCTATTATGCGCAAATCGAACTGCATCGCGATATGTCGGCCTTGCTCGAGGGGCTCGACGTCTTTGCCTTCGCCGATATGGGCGAAGTGTTCTCGACTTTTCCCGCCCAGACCTATCTTACCTCGGCCGGCGCCGGTCTCTCGATGAACATCAAGGGCGGGGCGACCGCGCAGGTCACGGCCGGCATGCCGATCCTCAAGGCTTTGTCCGACCAGCCGGCGGCGGCGATCTATTTCAGCGTCAGGGCCAAGGCGTTCTAGCCATCATCGGCCAAACCGTCCTCGACCGGAACGGCCTTCGTTCATTATAAGGCGACAGTCGGAGCACCAATCGGGCTTTGGCGAATGTACTTTGTTGCCGGGCGGGCGGAAGACCTGCCTCGGGGTCCAAAAAGTTTCGGAGGAAATCCATGTCGCCAGATCAGTTTGCCGTCTATCCAAGTCTTGCCGGGATGCCGGTCGTCATCTCGGGAGGTGCCTCGGGGATCGGCGAGGGCATCGTCCGGCATTTCGCGGTGCAGGGCAGCAAGGTCGGCTTTGTCGATATCGCGGCCGAGGCGGGGCGCAGGCTGGAGGCGGAGTTGCGGGAGAAGGGGCAGAACGTCACTTTCACGCCCTGCGATATTACCGATACGGCCGCTTACCAGGCGGCGATCGCGGGCTTTGAGGCGGTTAACGGGCCGGCATTGGCGCTACTGAACAATGCCGCTTACGACCAGCGTCACACCTGGGACGAGGTGACGCCGGAATTCTGGGACGGCAGCATAGCGGTGAACTTGAAGCACGCCTTCTTTGCCGCCAAAGCGGTGGCGCCGGGCATGATTGCCGCGGGCAGGGGAGCGATCGTCAACTTCGGATCGATCAGCTGGATGATGATGGCGCCCAATCTCACCACCTACACCGCCTCCAAAGCCGCCATGCACGGCATGTCACGGTCGCTGGCAAAGGAACTCGGCCGTCACGGCATCCGGGTCAATACGCTGGTGCCCGGCTGGATCATGACCGAGCGGCAGCTGGCGCACTGGGTCGGCGACGAGGAGAACAAGCTGATCGATGCGTCGCAGGCGCTGAAGGGCCGGCTGTACCCGGCCGATATTGCCCGGATGGCGATGTTCCTCGTGGCCGACGACAGCAAGATGATCAGTGGGCAGGATTTCGTGGTCGATGGCGGCTGGGTGCACGGCTAGGCTTGCCGAGCACCGGTACCGCCGGCGCTCGGCCGGCGGGCATGGTCTGGTTCCAGCGCCTAGAAATGGTCGGGAAAGAGCGCCGGCAGGTTGAGAATGGCGATCAGGCGATCGTCGTTCTTGACCAATGCGGAGACCATCTCACCGCCGCGCTGGCTGCCATTGGCCGGCACCGGCCGCATGTCCTCGGCGCGTGCGAAGATGATGTCGGAGACGGAGTCGACGACAATGCCGACATCATTCTCGTTGAGCGACACGACCAGCACGACCTGTCCGCCAGAGCCTTCGCCATAGCTGGCGGAACCGAGCATGGATGCCAGATCGTAGACCTGGACCACGCGGCCGCGGATATCAAGCACGCC
>JAQGKB010000265.1 GCA_028290345.1 Hyphomicrobiales bacterium
CCTTGTGCTCAGCGAGTTTTTTTGAGGGGCCGGTGGCGCTCAATAGTTCGAACTGGCCTACACGCACCGAGATAGTGAACTCAGGGGCGTGATCCGGGCCGGTGCGCTCGGTTTCCACATAGGTCGGCGGTTCCAGACCGCGACCCTGCGCCCATTCCTGCAAGGTGGTCTTGGCATCGGCGCGTTCGTTACCGGCGACGCCAATGTGCTCACCGAACAGAGTTTCGATAATTTCATAGGCCCGGCCAAGGCCGCCGTCGCAATAGATGGCGCCGATCACGGCCTCGGCGACATCGCCCAAGATAGCCTCCTTCTGGGCGCCGCCGGTACGGGCTTCGCTCTCGCCGAGGTTGAGTTCCGAACCAAGATCGAGTTCGCGCGCGATCATGGCGCAAGTTTCCTTGCGCACCAGCGTGTTGAGCGAGCGCGACAGTTCGCCCTCATTCGCCTTGGGCAGGCGCCGGTACAGCATATCGGCAATCACCAGGCCCAGCACGCGATCGCCGAGAAATTCCAGCCGCTGATAGGATCGCTCGATGCGCTTGGCAGGCGAAAGCGCGCTGGAATGGGTCAGCGCGCGATCGAGAAGTTCCGCGTCGGCGAAACGGTAGCCTAGGCGGGCCTCGAGCTTCTCGTGCGATCGGCCACGTTGGCTCATCGCGAGCCGATCGTCATTGGTAGACCGACTGGAACATGCGGTCCCAGCGGACATTGGCCGGCCACTGCCAGAGCTGCCACGGCGGCAGGTTGTCCTTGATCGAGAAGAAGCGGAATTCGGCCTTGCCTTCGAGATTTCCGGCCGGAACGTAGCCCACCTGCTCCAGCACGCGGCTATCGGCCGAGCGGTCGCGGTTATCGCCCATCATGAAGTAATGGCCGGGGGGGACATCGTAGACGCCGGTGTTGTCCAGCGGGCCGTCGTCGGAGATTTCCTGGATGGTGTGGCTGACGCCGTTGGGCAGGGTTTCCTTGTAGAGGATCACCGGCACCGTCTGGTTGTAGCTGTCGGTATCGGTGCTCTCGCCGATCTTCTCACGCGGCACGATGGTGCCATTGATATAGAGTCGCCCCTGCTTCATCTGGATCTTGTCGCCCGGCATGCCGATGACCCGCTTGATGTAGTCATCGGTCTGCGGCACCGGCCGGAACACGGCGATATCGCCACGATTGGGCTCGCGCCCGAAGATGCGGCCGCTGAACGGCAGCGGGAACGGGAAGGAATAGGCACCGTACCCCCAGACGAACTTGTCGGCGACGAAGTAGTCCCCGATCATCATGGTCGACTGCATCGAAGCCGTCGGAATCGAGAAGGGCTGGTAGATGAAGGTCCGGAACAGCAGGGCGATCACCAGCGCCTCGATGATCACGACAACGGTGTCGCGAAGTTCGCTGCGACCAGCCTTCTTTTCGGCCTTCGACATGGGTTGGCTCATCTCAGTTCCAGCTTTTCCTTGGCTTCTAGCACGATCCGAGTGCGATGGGTGGTGCGACTTTTTCGGTCATGCGTCGGGCGCAGTGGTTACGGGAGCGCGTCGGTTTGGTCAACCGGCAGCGCCTCGATGATGACAAAGGCCTGCGCCATGCCGCCATCGTCAGTTATGGTGAGGTGGATGTGGGGTTGGTGTCCTTTGGGGACAAGGGAGGCCAGAACCCTTGCGGCGCCATTGGTGAGCCGCATCGTCGGTTTGCCTGACGGCAGGTTCACCACGCCCATGTCGCGCCAGTTGACGCCGTAGGAGAGGCCTGTACCGAGCGCGTTGGAACAGGCTTCGTTGGCGGCGTAGCGCTTGGCGTATGACGCGGCGCGCTGGGCCCGCCGATCTGATTTGTGGCGCTCGATCTCGGTAAAGCAGCGCTGGGTGAAGCGCTCGCCATAGCGGGCCAGGGTCTTTTCGACGCGGCTTATGTCGCAGAGATCGTTGCCGAGGCCGATGATCATGCCAACCCCCGGCTTCCCGGCTTGATGGCGGGAATGGCCGCGAGTTCGGGCGGCAGTTGGTCGGCGGAGTAAGCGGGGACCTTGTATTGGATCAGCGAAACCAGCGGCACACCGATCTCGGCCTCGCCGGCTGAGCGATCGATCAGGCAGGCAGCCGCAACGACATCGGCGCCGATAACCTTTAGGCAGGCGATGCATTCGCGAATGGATAGGCCGGTCGATACGATATCCTCGACTACCAACACCTTTTCGCCCTTGGCGATCTCGAAACCGCGGCGCAGCTCGAAGACGCCGTTGACCCGCTCGGTGTAAATGGCCGGAACGCCCAAGTGCCGTGCAGTCTCGTACCCCGGTATGATGCCGCCGACCGCAGGTGAAACGATCTGCGATACCTCACCATAGCCGGCTTGGCGGATCTTGTCCGCAAGTGCCCGGCACAGGGTTTCGGCCTTGTCGGGATGCATAAAGACGCGGGCCTTTTGCAGGAACACCGGCGAGCGCAAGCCCGAGGAGAGGATGAAGTGTCCCTCCAGCATGGCGCCGCACTCGCGAAAAATGTCCAAAACCTGTTGCGTATTCATGCCCTGCCTTCGTTCTCGCCTGTGCCTTCCCATTCGAGCACGGCAATGGTGCTCGATTCTTTCACCGTGGCGCGCTGCACGGCGGAAATACCGGGACTACGTTTGAGGGTTAGCAGCACATCCGTCAATTGCGCCAGGTCGCGAACCTCGATTTCAAATATCAGTTGATGGAAATCGGGCGAAATCATTCGCATCACGAGATTGTTGATGTTGGCATCGCACGAGGCGATGGCCGAGGAGATCTGCGCCATCGAGCCCGGCCGGTTGACCGATTCCATGATGATCACGACCTTGTGGTTGCGCTCCTCGCGCCCGGTGATATCCCAACGCACGTCGATCCAGGCGACGTCGCTGTCGTGTAGCTCGATCAGCGCGTCGGAGTGAATTGGATAAATCACCATCGGCGCGTCCGGCGTCAGGATGCCAACCAGCCGATCGCCGGGCACCACGCCTTCGGGCGAGATTTCCACGCCCATGTTGAAATCGAGTTGCGCCAGCGCGGCCTTGGCGTTGGGCCCTGCGCCCTGCCCGCCTGGTACGCGGAACTTGAACATGTCGGCGGCGCGGAGTGCAAACCAGCCCTCGGCCTTGTCGGGCACCGGGAGATCCAGCTTGCGGCTGCGACGCTTCTTGATGCCCTTCACCTCGGCCAGTTCATTGCCGAGCGCCTCGGGGCCGATCTTGCCTTCGCCGACGGCGACCAGCAGTTCACGCTTGCCTGCAAAACCGAATTTTTCCGCTAACGCCTTGCTCTCGGCATCGTCGAGTAGAGCGCCCTCGCGTTCCAGCAACACGGAGAGCACATGCTCCCCCAGTGCGTGGGCGCGTTGCTGGCTGGCGAGCCGCACGGCGCGCCGGATGGCGGCACGCGCCTTGCCGGTCGCGGCGATGCCTTCCCAATTCGAAGGTGGCAGGTGGTTCTGGTCGCGGATGATCTCGACTTCGTCGCCGGAGCGCAGTTGCGTCACCAGCGGCAGGATGGCGCCGTTGATCTTGGCGCCAACGCAGGTGTCGCCGATGTCGGTATGCAGGGCATAGGCGAAATCGATCGGCGTCGCGCCGCGCGGCAGGGCAATGAGGCGCCCGCGCGGGGTGAAGCAGAACACCTGGTCCTGGAACAGCTCAAGCTTGGTGTATTCGAGAAAATCCTCGGCCGATGCGCCGGTCGTGAGGTGCGCGATCGTGGAGCGCAGCCAGACGAACGCCTTGCTCTCGGTTTCCAGCCGGTCGAGATTGGCGGACGCGCCATCCTTATAGAGCGCGTGCGCGGCAATCCCGAATTCCGCGATGCGGTGCATCTCCTCGGTGCGGATCTGCAGCTCCGCGCGCTGGCGACCCGGCCCTACCACCGTCGTGTGCAGCGAGCGGTAATCGTTGTATTTCGGGACGGAGATATAATCCTTGAAGCGCCCGGGCACGACTTTCCACTGCGTGTGGACGACGCCGAGCGTCCGGTAGCAATCCTCGACGGATTTCACGATGACGCGAAAGCCGATAAGATCTGAGAGTTGCTCCAGCGCAATGGATTTACGCTCGATCTTGGTGAAGATCGACCACGGCGATTTCAGCCGCGCGCTGACGCGCGCATCGATGCCGTCGGCCTTCAGTCGCTGCGCCAGTTCGTCGCTGATGGTCTTGATCGTGCCCGAATATTCGGTCTGCAGTTCCGCCAGCCGATTGGTGATCGCAAGGTAGTGCTCGGGCTGCAGTGTCTTGAACGACAGATCCTCCAGTTCGGAGCGCATGTCCTGCATACCCATGCGCCCCGCCAGCGGGGCGTAGATATCCATCGTCTCTTCGGCAATACGCTTGCGCTTGGCGGCCGGCATATATTCGAGCGTGCGCATGTTGTGCAGCCGATCGGCGAGCTTGACCAGCAGCACCCGCACGTCCTCGGAGATGGCCAGCAGCAGCTTGCGAAGGTTTTCCGCCTGCGCTTCCTCGCGGCTGACGAGATTGAGCCGCTCGATCTTGGTGAGGCCATCGACAATGGCGCCGATCTCGGAACCGAACAACTGGTCGATCTCGGCCCGCGTCGCGTCGGTATCCTCGATGGTGTCGTGCAACAGGGCAACGGCGATGGTGGCGTCATCGAGCTTCAGATCGGTAAGAATCGCCGCGACTTCGAGCGGATGAGCGAAATAGGGATCGCCGGAGGCACGCTTCTGCGTGCCGTGCTTCTGCATGGCGTAGACGTAGGCTTTGTTCAAAAGCTGTTCGTCCACGTTTGGATTGTACGCCGCGACCCGCTCTACAAGTTCAAATTGACGCATCATCGAGGGGGCCGCGCTCGCTTCCTACGCATTGTGTGATCTGGGTTCCGTCACCACCTTAGGAGGTAATCGTTACTGCCAAGCGACCAATGAAAAAGGGCGCCGGGAGAATGTGCCCGACGCCCTCTAGATATAGGCCAAAAGGCCCGACGATCAATCGTCGCGGCGTTCCGGCGGTGCCAGGTTTTCGATGCCGCGCAGCAATTCGTCTTCGCTGATGGTATCGAAGCTGTCGCTATTGTCGGCATCGAGCAGCGGAGCAGCATGCGCTTCGGGTTCATCGACCTCGACGTATTTCTGCAGCGAGTGGATCAGATCTTCACGCAGATCTTCCGGCGACAGCGCACCATCGCCGATTTCACGCAACGCAACGACGGGATTTTTGTCGTTGTCGCGGTCAACGGTGATCGCGGCGCCGGCGGCAATCATGCGCGCACGGTGAGCGGCCATCAGCACGAGATCGAAGCGGTTTTCGATTTTCTCAATGCAGTCTTCAACTGTGACGCGGGCCACGGACGACTCCAGGGTTTTTTGGAATGAAGGCACTCCTTACACGAAGGGGCGCCCCCGCACAAGGATTTTGGCCACAACAAAGTTGGAAACTGCCGGTAGCTTGATTCTTAGTACATTCCCGACACTTACTGGATTTCGTTGGAATTATACCCTACGTAATATGATTTACAGGCCTTGCATTCGCCATAAATGCGGCGCGATGACCGACTTGGTAGGGAAAGTCGGGGGCGCATTCCGACTGTTCTAAATAAGCGTTGCAGCGCGCTAAATCATACTGGGCAGCCTGAGAGACCGGCTGATCCGGTCAGGAGAGTACCCATGTCGATTGATCCGCGCGAAAAAGTTGTCCTCTTTGTGGATGGCGCCAATCTTTATGCGACATCCAAGGCGATCGGGGTCGACATCGATTACCGCCGCCTTCTACAAGAATTCCAAAGCAAGGCTTATTTGCTGCGCGCATACTATTATACCGCCTTGGTGGAAGATCAAGAGTACTCTTCCATTCGTCCGCTGATCGATTGGCTGGATTACAACGGCTTTACGGTTGTTACCAAGCCGGCAAAAGAATTCACCGACGCGGCCGGCCGGCGCAAGATCAAGGGCAACATGGACATCGAACTGACCGTGGATGCGCTGGAAATGTCACCGCATTTCGATCATTTCGTGCTGTTCTCGGGCGATGGCGATTTCACCGCCCTGGTCGCGGCATTGCAGCGGCGCGGCAAGCGCGTGACGGTCGTATCGACCCTCACCACGCCGACCCCGATGATCGCCGACGATCTGCGGCGCCAGGCCGACTTCTTCGTGGATGTCGCCGATCTGGCCAAGACCGTGGGCCGCGCCGCGCCTGTTGACCGCTCTGCCCCGCCCCGCGAAACTGACACCGAATAATTGCAGAGTCGCCAGTGGCGGCCCCATTTTCGGAACACCCTTGCCCAACACCAATCCGCCTCCCGATTGCGCCCTCTGCCCTCGCCTTGCGGCCTTCCGGCACGATAACCGTACGCAGTTCCCCGATTGGTTCAACGCGCCAGTGCCCAATTGGGGCGACCAGGCGCCACGGCTGATCATTGTCGGACTGGCGCCGGGCCTGCGCGGGGCCAATCGCACCGGCCGCCCGTTCACCGGCGACTACGCCGGCGACCTGCTGTACGCGACCCTGCAAAAGTTCGGGCTGGCGGTAGGCAACTATGACGAACGCCCCGATGACGGGTTTGAACTCAGGGGTGTACTGATCGCCAACGCAGTGCGCTGCGTGCCGCCGCAGAACAAACCCACCGGCCCTGAAATCGTCACCTGCCGGCGCTTCCTGAAAGCCACGTTCGAGGTCAATACGGGCGCCATCGCCTATCTGGCGCTCGGACGCATCGCCCACGAAAGCCTGCTCTCGACGCTTGGAGAGCGTCGCGCTGCTTTCCCCTTTGGGCACGGCGCGCAACACATCCTTACCGGCGGACTGACGCTGTTCGACAGCTATCATTGCTCGCGCTACAACACCAACACGGGCGTGCTCACCGAGGCGATGTTCGAAGACGTGATCGGACGCGCGGCGCGGTTCGTAGCCTAGTCGAGGCCGCGGCGAACCAGCGGCCCCGACCGCGATGGCTACTTCGCCATCGTTTTCAAGGTAGCGCAGGCCATCTTGCCGTCTGGCATGGCCATATCTTCGGACATATACATCTTGCCATCATCGCCCTTCATCAGGATGAGGCACTTGTCCATCGGCTTGGCGGCCGCCTTCATGGCCGGATCCGCGGTGGCCGCCATGGCGGGCAGCATCGTCGCCGTCCCATCGGGCTCGACC
>JAQGKB010000282.1 GCA_028290345.1 Hyphomicrobiales bacterium
GACGGATCATCCAGAAAGCTGATCAGGGCCGCGTAGAGGGCCGCCTGCTCGTCAGCCGGACCGTCGTGGGCCACATAGGCCATCGCCGCGAGATGGGCCGCCTGACCGCGCTCTTCGCTGCTACCGGACTCCGATAATTCGACAAACTGGTGATACGCAACCATTCCGCTCTCCGGTACGCAAGCAGAGCGGAGTATGGGCGGCAAGATTTAAGGAACGGTTCACCCTGTTCTTTGGCGAACCGTTTACCCTACTGCTGGCCGTAAAGCTGGGTGAAGAAGGCTGCCCCCTGCCCAGCTTCCGGCGCTTGCAGGGGCGAAGCCGTCGCCCCTTGCACGTCGGTACTGAACAGCGCCTTGAACGACATGTCCTGCGGACCGAACCGCGATGGGATTACCGGAGCGTTGGCCGACGGATTGCCCGGCACCGACTGCGTCGCCGCAGCCATCTGCTGCGCCGCGAAATTGGCACCCGTGCTTGGCACGACGTGCTTGGCAACCAGCGCGTGGTAAACTTCGCGAATGGTGCGGGCGTGCCCATTCGCATAAAAAATGTTGTGGTTGTTCGCCGCCTGTTGCGGGAAGAGGTCGGCGGCAACCTGGTCTGGATTCTGCAACCCAGCGTTGAACATCTTTTCGGCGCCCTTCGCCCCGAGGAAATGGGCGATGTAGAGCTCACCCGGGCTGGGCGTGCGGCCGAACTTCTGCCGAAGATAGTCGCCATTGTTCTTGGTGAAGGCAGCCGCCATGTCGGCCGCGATCCCCGGATTTTCGCGCAGTTTCAGCACTTCTGCCCGAATTTTCGGATCCGCGATCTGTAGCTCGCCGTTCGAACCTGGCTGGATGGCGTCGGCATAGTGCTGATAGCCGAGCCGCGGGCCCTCTTGCTTCATCACCTGCAGCCAGGTGGCGTCGAGGAACTGGAACAGCCCGGTTGCCGATGAACTCTGCGCCTTGGCCTGCGGATTGAGGCTGCTCTCGCGTACCGCCGTCTGCAGCAGGTAGTTGAAGTCGACATTGTTCCGGTCGCCAGCCGCATTGAGCACGGCGGCAAGGCTCGGCGAAACTGCTATCGGCTGAATTCCCATCAGGCGAACTCAATCATTGAGCAAAGGGCGCAGTTAACAAATGCTTACCAAAGCTTAACATTTGGTTAACCGTGCCAGTAGCTCACAATATCATCGAGCGCCGGCCTCGGGCGATCCTCGATCACCGCGGCGGGCGTCCCGATCGAGATGAAGCCGACGAAACGCTCGCCCTCGCGCGCCCCGAGCATGAGCGACGCCGTTTCATCATAGGCATACCAGCGCGTCACCCACGTCGCGGCAAACCCAAGCGCGAACGCCGCGTGCTCAAGGTTGAACGCCACGTTGCCCGCCGAGATCAACTGCTCGAATTCGGGAATTTTCGGGTGCGGGGCAGCCTTGCTCAAGACGCCGATGGTAAGCGGAGCGGGCAAGAATTGGCGCCGCTCATTTTCGAGCGCCACCTCTTCGATCTGTGGGTTCTTCGCCTTGGCGATTTCCGCGAGCCGCTCGCCCGCCTTGGCCCGCTCATCGCCGGCGATGACGATAAGCCGCCAGGGCGCGAGCTTGCCATGATCGGGCACCCGGGTTCCGATGGTGAGAATCTGGCGCAACTGCTCCGCGTCCGGACCGGGCTCACGCAGAAAAGCCTGGCCGACCGAACGGCGGGTCAGGAGGTGGTCGCGCAGGGCGATATTGACAGGCATTTGATCGGCTCTCCAGAATAGTTTCGCGGCCGGCCACTTTCCGGGTGGCCGGCGCGGTTTTCACCGCTCTTGGCACGGCAAGGCGGCTCGCGTGTGTTTTCTCCTTATGACACAGCTTTTCCCCAATCCAAGCCTATTGCGCGCTAGAAGAGGTGCGGTTCAATTGTGCATGGGATTCGCACATTGATCCGGGCGCCAGCGGGATATCGAAAACGTGGATGACAGAAGGAAGCGCCATTTGCGCCTGACCGCCCTGTTGGCATTGCTGCTGGCAGTGCTGCTGCCGGCTTGGGCCGAAGCAGCCTCGACTATCCCGCCGCTGCCCCGCCCGCGTCCGTCCAGCCGGACCGAGGCCCCGGCTGCGGCCCCTGCGCCCATGCCCGCCCCAGCGCCGGCGACGCGAGCCCACCCGGTCGTACCCGCGACACCGTCTTCACCGGCTACTCCTGCCACCCCGCCCCCGACTAGTCCGGCAGCCCCCGCCCCTACTTCCGAAACGCCGCCAAACGACGGCAGCCCGGCTGCCGCCAATTCCCCGCCCGGACCCACCGAAGCCGACGACATCAGCGCGCCTGTGCCCAAGACCGCTGCCGCCGCTGCCTCGGCCGTCGCCGCCAAGCGACAGCCTGTCACTCTGACGGCAACCTTGACCGACGGTGGGGCCACCGTGAACGAGGGGCTGGTCTGGCGGGTGTTCGATAGCCAGGCCGATGCCAAGGGCCAGTTGACGCTTGCTGCCAAATCCAACGACGCCGCTCCCAAGCTCTCGCTCGCTCCGGGCGACTACGTCGTTCACGTCGCCTATGGGCGCGCCCAGGCGACCGATACCCTGACCGTGACCGCAGGCGCCAATACCAAGTCGCTGATCCTCGATGCCGGCGCCCTGCG
>JAQGKB010000287.1 GCA_028290345.1 Hyphomicrobiales bacterium
GAAAACGGCATTGAGTTCGGATTTTTCCCGTATCATTGTTAGGCCTAAGCTGTTGCCGCTTCAGCAACTCACATGGCCTGGCCAACCGCTCAGCGGACGGGCTACGGAGAGGGTTCCTGAACCGGACGGGGGCGGCTTCTAGTCAGTTGCCGTCCCGGAAATAGGCCGAATATTCGGCCATGTAGGATTCAGATGAACCCGGCGTCTTGTAGAGCGACAGCTTGCGCATGTCCGCCTTGTTGAGGATCGTACCGATGCATTTCTCGGCGATCCGCGGTTCGGCGCGCAGCGTCGACTGCAGGAACTGCCGCGAGGTGGAGCCCCACTGCACCACCAGCACGAACGCATCGACATGGGGCGACACAGCCCGCGCATCGACCACCGGCGCGACCGGCGGCAGATCGAGGATGACATAATCGTAGTGCTGCCGCGCTTCCTCCAACAGATCGGCGAAGGCGCCCGATCCGAGAAGGTCGGATGACTTCAGCGCCCCGGCGCCGATAGCGATGGGCAAGACGTTGAGCCCCGTCGCCGGATCGAGGAACATTGCCTGCTGCATAGACACCTTGCCGAGCACGGCTTCGATCAGGCCCGCCTCGCAGTGCGGCGCCACGGTTCGCGACAGGCTCGGCCGGCGCAGGTCGGCGTCGATGATCAGCGTGCTCGCGCCGGTCGAGGCGACCAAGCTGGCAAAATTGTAGCAGAGCGTGGTCTTGCCTTCTCCCGGCAGCAACGAAACCAGCCCAATCACCTTGGATTTTGTGTCGGCAAGCCCCAGATCGGCCGCCACCTTGGCGCTGCGCAGCGTTTCGGCGAACTGGGTCATTCGGTGTTCGACGGCATAGTTGTAGATCGAACCGGAAAGATCGGCCACCCGATGCGGCAGCAAGTGCTGGCCGGCCGATTTCGGCTTGGTTTCCGCCTTGGCGTTCAGCAGCGGCACCATGCCGAGATATTCCATGCCGACGCCGCTCCGCAGGTGATCGACGGTGCGCACGAAGCGATCGTTGAACTCGCGCATGCCGCCAACGCCGACGCCGACGATGCCGCCGAGGAAGGTTCCGGCCGCCAGCACCAGCCAGGCGACCGGCGAGCTCGGCGTGCCCGGAACCGTGGCGGCGGTAACGATCCGGGCCTCGGCGATTGGGAAGGAGGTGCGCTGTGTCGCCTCCTGGTAGTTCTGCAGGAACGACTGGTAGAGGCCCTTGACCGATTGATCCTGCAATTGCAGTTCGTTCAGCTTGGCGAGCGTTGCGTTCGAGGTCGGCGTGGACTGGGTGGCCTGCGTCAAGGCATCGCGCTGGCTCTGCTCATGGGCTAGAGCCACCTGGTAATCGCTCTGGTAGCCGGCGCCGATGCGCGTCAGCTCTTCCTTGATCTGGCTCTGGTACTGGGCCATTTCGGCCTTCAGCCGGATGGTCTGCACGTGATTGTCGCCAACCAGCGCGACAAAATCGGACTCGCGCTTGGCGGTTTCGAGATAGCTCTTGCGCAGCGAGTTGATCAGGGGGCTGTCGAGCGCGGCGGTGACCAGCGCGTTCGGATCGTCGGCAGCAAGCACGGCCTGGATCTGGTCGACCTTCGCCTTGGCAGTTGCCGTGGCGTTCTGGGCGGCGACAAGGCCGGTGTTGAGCTGGGCCACCTGCTGATCGGAGATCAGCTGGCCATTCGCTGTCACCAGGTTGTTGGCGGCGCGGAAATTCTGCACGGCGACGTCAGCCGCCAGCGATTCCCGGCTCAGTTCCGTGATGCGCTGCTGCAGCCAGTCGGAGGCGCGGCGGGTGGCGGCATACTTCGAATTCAGCTGGTCGGAGAGGTAGCCTTCAGCCAGGGCATTGGCGATGGCGCTGGCCAGCACCGGATCGGCGTCGGTATAATCCACTTGCAGCAGATAGGTACCGCGCACGCGGGTCACGTTGGTGTTCGACTGGACGATGCCGATGGCCTGTTGGCGGGCCGCCTCGGCGGGCGAGAGCGCTGGGCCCGTTGGCGCGGCACTCGATGTCGGCTTGGGGTGGCTGAAGACCGCGAAGAGCGGTTTGAATATCGACAGCATCTGGTTCTTCAGCGTCTTGCTCGACGCCAGGAACTGCTTGTTATCGCCCAAATGCAGGGCGTCGACCGCGGCGGCCGCGACGTTGACCGAGCCAAACAGTTCGACCTGGCTCAAGATCGCGGCGTCGGCCTGCGACGGATCGGTATTGCCGGTGATCTGCGCGGTGAGGCCGGCATTGGTCTGGTCGATCAACACCTCGCTGCTGGCCTTGTAGAACGGGGTGGCAAACCACAGGTAGGTGAAGCCGAGTAGGGTCCCGACGATGGTAATGATCAACACCACCTTCCATTGGCGACGGATTATTCCAGCAATGCGATCGAGGTCGATCAGGTCATGGTCGCCAGATTCGGCGTCCATGAAGTCGCTGTCGGAGAAAGTGTCGGAATTTGGATTGCGGCGAAGCATTCGAAACCTTGAGTTTTCGCGCCCCAGCTGGGCAAGTGAGCCGAAGTTGATCTGCCGCTCTAGGGCATCAAACTATCAAGGCGTTATCATGTCGCATTCGGCGAGTGAGCCCCGCGAACTGTAGCGGGACAACCGACAGTGCCGCCACCAAAGGCTATCGCCAGGCCGGCGCGATGGGAACCGGCGCAAGCGCAAGGCCGGGATGGCGGAAAAGCATGGCTGGATTCCGCCATCGGCCCGGCCGCTAGGCGTGCAGGCCCGGATCGAACGCCAGCGTTGCGAGGTCGGTGTGGATCGTCAGGCTCCCCGCATCTTGCAGCATGCCATCGGAAATCTTGTACGAGAACACGTCGCTTAGCGTCCCCTGCCCGGCATGAACTTTCGAATTGTCCAGCTGGTACGAAAAGTCGCCATTGGCGGCGATGGTCAGCGTGCCGAAATTGCCGACAAGGTGGAGCGGGTCCGGTGCGACCTTGCTGCCGGCGACGGACCGAACGGCGAGAGCGTCGCCATTGGCATCGTGATCGTTGGCGAGAACGTTTCCAGACACCGCGCCATCGGCATTGGTCCGGACGCTGTCATCTGTCACCACCGGCCGGAAATTGACCCGCGCGGCGAGATCGACCGTCAGCCAGGAATTGGTCAGGTGTTGCCCATCGCTGACGACGTAGGAGAAGACATCGGCGACCGGTTTGGGGACGGTCTTCATCAAGTCTTCGTTGACGGTATAGATGAAGCTGCCATCGTGATCGACGGTGACCGATCCATATTTTCCGTCGATGTGCAGGCCATTGCCTACCATCTTGCCGGCGAACTCGGTCAGCGAAAGGACGGTGCCGGGGTCACTGACATCGTTGGCGAAAAGCTCGCCGTTGACGTGGGTGACTGTCTTGGCGAGGTAGGCAAGGTCCTGCCCGGCATCGAGGCCGGTGCCGACGAAGACGCCATTTTGGCCAATGGCAAAGGTTCCCGCCGCGGTGATCTCCGGCGCGACCCGGGTAGCGGGGCTTTCGGCGCTGATGTCATTGTTCGAGAAATCGCCGCTCGCCGGGCGATCGACTTTCAAGGCCGCGCCGCTGATGTTGTCGAAGGTATTGTCGTGGATGGAGACGTCCGTGCGCGTCACCGGCACCGAGCCGCTCCCGGTGACGGCCACGCCATATTTGACGTCGTGGATGAAGTTGCCGTGGATGTCGTAGTTCTTGACGCTCCAGTCTTCGCCCAGCCCGATGCCGAAGGTCCAGCTGTAGCCGGTCTGCCCGAAGATCTCGTTATTGGCGATGGTGACGTTGTCGGAATTGACGCTGGCGCCGTAGCCGCCACCGATCATCAAATTGTGCTCGATGACGACGCCGTTGGAGGTATTGACCACCAGATTGCCCTTGGCGCTGTCGCTTGGCCCAGTCATGTCGAGGGTGTTGCCCAGGATCGAGACGTGGCTGGAATTCACTACCTGGACGTTGTCCGAGTTGTGACCGACAACCGTCGTCACCTTGTTGCGCTCGATCGAGACGCCGTTGACGCCGTCGATCCAGATGCCGTCGCCGATGACCCCGCTGATCATGCTGCCCTTGATCGTGATGTTCGAGCCGCCGGCGAAGCTGACGGCACCGGATTGAGCCGAAGAGCCTGTATCGGTGACCTGGACATTCTGCACGGTCCAGTTCGACGCCAGGTGGGCGTAGATGGCGTTGCCGAAGGTTTGCGATACCGCAAGGTCCTGGACGACGATATTCTGGGTTTTCGAACCGGTGATGCCGTGCCCCGCACCGGTAAAGACCGGCGCGTCACCGGTGCCGTAGGCGCCGAA
>JAQGKB010000333.1 GCA_028290345.1 Hyphomicrobiales bacterium
GCCTCGCGGCGTGGGCCTGTGCCAGGCTACGGAAGGCGGCAGCGGAACCTTCGCGCTGTTGCCGCAATTGATGCCTAGTTAGCTTAGCTTCTCACTATTCCCCCGCACGAGGCTTTTATGATTCGCCGCTCCGTCCTAGCCCTTCTGGCCTCCACGGCGTTTTTGCCGATCACGGGTGCGCTGGCGCAAACCAAGCAGCTGACCTCGGCGGAGACCAAGCTGATCAACGACATCAGCACCTACAATTCCGCCATCCACACCATGGTGGGCCGCTTCCTGCAGATCGACACCAAGGGGCAGCGCATCGAGGGCACCTTCTTCCTCGAGCGCCCCAACAAGATCCGCTTCCGCTACAATCCGCCCTCGCGCGAAGAGATCATCTCGGTCGGGCGCGGCTTTTACGTCATCAACCGCAAGGACCTGACCTCCTACGCCTACCCGCAGGACAAGGTGCCGCTACGCGAATTCCTGCAGGACAAGATCGACCTGCTGAAGACCAACGTCGTCGACGTGGTGCTGTCCAAGACCTACATCACCATCACGATCTCGGATGATACGCCGGCCGGAACGGTGGAAGTCTCGCTGATTTTCGATATCGCGACCAAGGATTTGTCGCAGTGGGTGCTGCGCGAACCGAGCGGCGCCGAAACCACCTTTTCGCTCTTCGACGTCCAGAAAGACGTCCCGATTCCGAAATCCTATTTTTACATTGATCCCACTTACAAGCCGATCCAGCAGTAGCCACTTGGCGCCACGCCGTTTCCGGCTTTACGCCGGGGCCGGCACTCGGCCATAACGAGCCGCTCAATTTGCGAGCCTGTTGCGGAAGGCCGATCAATGCTTGTCAGTTTTGCTACCTGGAACATCAATTCGGTGCGCCTGCGCCTTGGGCTGGTGCTGGATTTTCTCAAGCAATATCAGCCCGATGTGCTGATGCTGCAGGAGATCAAGTGCACCAACGACCAGTTCCCGGGCAATGACTTCGCGGCGGCAGGCTATCCCCACCAGGCGGTGCATGGGCAGAAGGGCTATCATGGCGTTGCCATCATCTCGCGCTTTCCGCTGCACGAAATCTCCTCGCGCGTCTTTTTCGACATTCCGGAATCGCGGCACGTCTCGGCCGAACTCGATTTCGGCCGCGGCATGCTCAGGGTGCACAATTTTTACATCCCGGCGGGCGGCGACGAGCCCGATCCGCTGATCAACCCTAAATTCAAGCACAAGTTGGGCTTTCTCGATGAGCTCAAGGCCTGGTTCGGCGAGCCGGCCTTCGCCCGCGGGCACCTGATCGCCGGCGATTTCAACATCGCCCCGCACGAAAACGACGTCTGGAGCCACAAGCAGCTGCTCAACGTCGTCAGCCACACCCCGATCGAGACCGAGACGCTCAACGCCATCATGACCGGCGGCAGTGGCTGGGTGGATCTGGTGCGCAAGCACATCCCGCATGACCAGAAACTCTATTCCTGGTGGAGCTACCGCGCCAAGGACTGGGACCTCTCGGACCGTGGCCGCCGCCTGGATCACATATGGTCCACTGCCGATATCGCCGCCCACAGCATCGGCTCCGAAATCATCAAACCCGCCCGCGGCTGGAGCGCAAAACCGTCCGACCACGTGCCAGTGATTGTAAGATTCGGGCTGGAATAGGGTTGTTTGCACGGGTGGGCCATTTGCTTTCGCCCTCCAATGTCCCCTAGCGATTAACGCCGTCATCACCCGGTTTATCCGGGTGATCCAGCTTTCTTGACTTGCGTCCGCGTTCACGCGGAGAGCTCCACCTAACATTCGTCATTCTCGCGCTCGACGCTAGAACGCAGATTTGTGGCAAAACACCACGGCCCGCAGTCTGGACCCTCGGGTCGAGCCCAAGGGTGACGAGCAGTGGGGGAGGGCGCGCTGAAGGCACTGTCTCGTCGGCAGGTTTGCACTGGCTTTGTGTCTACCTCCCCCTTGCGGGGAGGGGTCAGGGGTGGGGGTCGGAGTTGGGCGATAAGCCCATCATTCGCAATTCAACAAGGACCTGCAGCCAGGGGCGACGCCCCCGGCCTCGCCGCCCTAATCGTCCTTGTTGATCCGCATCCGCACCCGATCAAGCGCACCCAGATACGCCCCTAGCTCCCGCTTGATCCGCGTGGCAGCACGATCGGCAAGGTCGGGGAACTGTTGCACCAGCTTCATGAAGGCATGGCGCGGCACGAAGATCGTTTCCACCTCGGTGATCGCGGTCACTGTTACCGGCCGCTTTTTTGCAATCATCAGCGCCATGGTGCCGACTACCGCGCCCTGCGTGCTGGTCTGATAGGGCTTGCCACCGCTGCCGCCCTCGCCCGCCGGCTGGCTGGAGATCGTGCCGGAAACCAGCACATACGCGCCGCTGGGAACCTCGCTATGCTTGGAAATCACCGCGCCCGGCCCAAACACCCGGCGCTCGCTGGCGAAAGCAAGAAGGCGGCATTGCTCGTCATTGCAGATCTCGAAAAAATCCGCATGCGCAAGTATCGTCGCCGTGTCGTCGAGTTGCATCCCGCCCCAGTCCTTCGCCAGAGCGGCTTCCTCGGGGACGGAAATCCCCTCGGCCCAAAACCCGCTCTATGGGACGAGACGATACCCGCCTTCTTCGGTTACGAGCAACCGCGCATTGGAGGGGTCCCGCTCGATTTTTTGACGCAGCCGATAAATATGGGTCTCGAGCGTGTGGGTGGTGACCCGATTGTTGTACCCCCAGACCTCCTTGAGCAGCACGTCGCGCGTGATGGTCTTGGGGCCCTGGCGGTAGAGATACTTCAGGATCGAGGTCTCCTTATCGGTCAGCCGCACCTTGCCGCCATCGCTGCCCTCGAGCAGCTTTGCCGCGGGCTGGAAGCTATATTGCCCGATGGTGAAGACCACATCCTCGCTTTGGTCGTGTTGGCGCAGTGCGGCGCGGATGCGCGCCAGCAGCACCGAAAACCGAAACGGCTTGGTTACGTAGTCGTTGGCGCCCGATTCAAGCCCCAGGATCTGGTCCGAATCGGTATCGTGGCCGGTGAGCATCAGGATCGGGCTCTTGAACCCCTCGCGGCGCAGGATCTTGACCGCCTCACGGCCATCCATGTCGGGCAGCCCGACGTCAAGCAGCATCAGGTCGACATGGCCGTTGCGCACCCCGGCCAGCGCTTCGCTGCCGGTGCCGGCCTCTGCGATATCGAACTCTCGGTAATGCGTCAGTTGATCGACAAGCGTCTTGCGCAGTTCGACATCGTCGTCGACGATAAACAGACGGCGCTTGTTCATGACCCGAAATCCTCAAATAGCCGAAGAGACCCGTAGCGCACAAAATACGAAGCGGAGCGCCACTTTAGGCCTGGAAGGGTCGCGTGCCAATCACAAGGCTGTGAGAGGCTGCGACGTTCCGTCCGTCCGGTCAGGCCATGTCCGCAGGCGTCGGACGGTGGCCAAAAAGTGCCGAACCGACCCGCACATGGGTGGCGCCCATGCCGATCGCCACCTCGAAATCGCTGCTCATTCCCATCGAAAGCTCCGCCACGCCCGCCTCGCGGGCGAGGACCGCCAGATGCGCGAAATAAGGCCCTGGCGGCACCCCATCCGGCGGGATGCACATCAGGCCATCGATCTTGAGGCCATGCTCTTCGCGGCTGCGCGCGACGAATGCCACGGTTTCATCCGGCGCGATGCCGCTCTTTTGCGCCTCGCCGCCGATGTTGACCTGGACGAAGAGTTTTGGCTGCCGCCCCGTGCGCTGCATTTCGCCGCTGAGCGCTACGGCGAGCTTGTCGCGATCGAGGGTTTCGATGACATCGAACAGCGCCACTGCGTCCTTGACCTTGTTGGTCTGCAACGGCCCGATCAGGTGGAGTTCGACATCGGCAAAGCGCTCCCGCAGCCCCGGCCACTTGTCCTTGGCCTCCTGCACCCGGTTCTCGCCGAACACCCTTTGACCGGCTTCGAGGAACGGCAGCACCGCATCGGCCGGAAAGGTTTTCGAGACTGCGATCAGTTCGACATGACTGGCTGGGGGGCCGAATCGCTTGTGCGCCCGCTCGACGGCGGCACGAATGGTGGCCAGCCGCTCCCCCGCATTACTCTCCGAGCCATCCATTTGCTGGGTTCCTGTTGACCAATTAGTGCTTTTCTGGTGATGGTCCGGTAGCGAAAATCCCCTAAAAACGCAATAATCCGCTTTCAGCAAGGACGTCCATCCGGTGACTGTCGAACGTTATAATCCGCGCGAAATGGAACCGCACTGGCAAAAGGTGTGGGAGGAACGCCAATCCTTCGTCGTTTCCAACGACGATCCGCGCGAGCGCTACTACGTGCTCGAAATGTTCCCGTATCCGTCGGGCCGCATCCATATGGGCCATGTGCGCAATTACTCCATGGGCGACGTCGTTGCACGTTATCAGCGCGCCCGCGGCAAGAATGTGCTGCACCCCATGGGTTGGGACGCTTTCGGGCTGCCGGCGGAAAACGCCGCCATGGAGCGCAAGGTGCCGGCCAGTACCTGGACCTATCAGAACATCGCAGCGATGAAGGCGCAGCTCAAGGCCATGGGCTTTGCCCTCGATTGGTCGCGCGAAATCGCCACCTGCGATCCCAGCTACTATCGCCACCAGCAGGCGATGTTCATCGACATGCTGGAAGCCGGACTCGTGACCCGCAAGAAATCCAAGGTCAACTGGGATCCGGTCGATATGACCGTGCTCGCCAACGAGCAGGTAATCGATGGTCGCGCCTGGCGCTCCGGCGCCCTGGTCGAGCAGCGCGAGCTGACGCAGTGGTTCTTCAAGATTTCGGACTATGCAGAAGAACTGCTGACGGCGCTCGATGGCCTCACCGGCTGGCCGGAGAAGGTGCGCACCATGCAGCGCAACTGGATCGGCAAGTCCGAGGGCCTGCGGCTGCTGTTCGAGATCGAGCCGACCGAGAAGGTCGCCAACAAGGCCATCGAGGTCTTCACCACCCGGCCCGATACCATCTTCGGCGCCTCGTTCGTCGCGCTCTCGGCCGATCATCCGCTGGCCGGCCAGCTCGCGCAGAGCGAGCCGGCGCTGGCCGAGTTTATCGCCGAATGCCATCGCATGGGCACCTCGACCGAAATCCTTGAGAAGGCCGAAAAGCTTGGCTACGACACCGGGATTCACGTGAAACATCCGGTGCTCGAAGGCCAGAGCTTGCCGGTCTTCGTCGCCAATTTCGTGCTGATGGACTACGGCACCGGCGCAATTTTCGGCTGCCCGGCCCACGATCAGCGCGACCTTGATTTCGCCCGGCGCTACATGCTGCCGGTGATCCCGGTCGTGCTGCCGCCCGGCGCCGATCCTTCGACGTTCGACGTCACCGACGAGGCCTATACCGGCCCCGGCCACATCTACAATTCAGATTTCCTCGACGGCCTTTCCATCGAGCAGGCCAAGCTAAAGATTGCCGAGTATTTTAGCGCCCGCACCATCGACGACGGACCGCAGGGTACCATCGAAGTCAATTATCGCCTGCGCGACTGGGGCATTTCCCGGCAGCGTTATTGGGGCTGCCCGATCCCGGTGATCCACTGCGAGGTCTGTGGCACCCTGCCCGTGCCGAAGAAGGATTTGCCGGTCAAGCTGCCCGAAGACGTAACCTTCGATCGCCCCGGCAACCCGCTCGACCACCATCCGACCTGGAAATACGTCACCTGCCCGCATTGCGGCGGCGACGCGCGGCGCGAAACCGACACTATGGACACGTTTGTTGATTCATCCTGGTACTATGCGCGTTTCACAGCACCCCAGGCTGATACACCGACTATTCCGGCCGTCGCTAACGCGTGGCTGCCGGTCGACCAGTACATCGGCGGCGTCGAGCACGCGATCCTGCACCTGCTCTACTCGCGCTTCTTCACCCGCGCGATGAAGAAGACCGGCTATTTGAACCTCGATGAGCCGTTCAAGGGCCTGTTCACGCAAGGCATGGTGACCCACGAGACCTACAAATCCGCCGCTGGCGACTGGTTGTCGCCCACCGAGGTGCTGATCGAGGCCTCTGAAAAATCGCGCACCGGCAAGCACATGAGCAGCGGCGAGGCGATTGTCATCGGCTCGATCGAGAAGATGTCGAAATCCAAGCGCAACGTCGTTGATCCGGACGACATCGTCGCGACCTTCGGAGCCGATACGGCACGGTGGTTCATGCTCTCCGACTCCCCGCCGGAGCGCGACGTGCAGTGGACCGAGGCCGGCGTCGAGGGCGCGCACCGTTTCGTACAACGCATCTGGAAGCTGGTCGCCGAATCGGTCGAGATTGCCGAACAGTCTTCCGTCACTGTTCAGGATAACGACGGCGAGGCTCTTGCGGTGCGTAAGGCCTACCACCGGGCCGTGCACCAGATCGCTGAGGAGATCGAAGGCCTGCGTTTCAACCGCGCGGTGGCCCAGGTCTACGAACTGACCAACGTGCTGGCAAAGTTCCAGTCGCAAGTTGCCGAAGCGCCGAGCCCTGCCCGCGTCGCCATGCTCAAGGAAGGCATGATCCGCCTCGTGCAATTGATCGCGCCGATGATGCCGCATTTGGCCGAGACCTGCTGGACCGCCCTTGGCCAGCCGGGCCTCGTTGCCGACGCCGCCTGGCCGAGTGTCGACCGGGCAATGCTGGTCGATGACGAGGTGACCATTCCCGTGCAGGTCAACGGCAAACTGCGCAGCTCGATCACCGTTGCCGCCGGCGCGCCGCGCGAAGTGGTGGAACAATTGGTCTTGTCTCTCGAGCCGGTTGCCCGCATGTTGGAGGGCAAGGCACCGAAAAAGCTCATCATTGTCCCGGACAGGATCGTCAATGTCGTTATCTAGCGGTCTTTTCCGTAAGGGCTTGCTCGCGCTGGCGCTCTTGCCGGCGCTTGCCGCGATCTCGGGCTGCACGCTAACTCCGGTCTATGCCGACAGGACCGTCGCCAGCGAGAAGCTGGCGCTGAACTTCGGCACGCCGCACAACCGCCTAGAGCAGGTGATCTACCAGGAACTGGAGTTGCGGCTCGGCCACGGCGGCCCCGAGGCACCCCTCGTCACCATCGGCGCCGGGGGCGGATCTTATGCCGTCGCACAATCGCAGACGGCGGATCCGGCAAAGCCCAATAGGGCAACCGTCGGGGCTTCGGTGACCGTCACCAAGGATGGCAAGGTGCTGCAGTCGTTCTCGCGCTCCGCATCGGCGGACTTCACCACCAACAGCCAGGTTCTGGCCGACAATTCGGCGATCACCGACGCCACCGAGCGCGCGGCCAAAGCGGTGGCCGAGACCATCCGCCTTAGCTTGATCGGCCTGCTGATGGCGCCAGAATCGGCGCAATGACTGCCCTCAAGGCCCACGAAGTCGCGCGCTTTCTGAACAAGCCCGACCTCAAGGAGGGCATTTTCCTCGCCTACGGGCCCGACGCCGGCCTGGTGCGCGAAACCGCACAACGCCTGGTTAAACACTTTTCGGCAGGCGATCCGGGCAATGTCACCGTCCTTGATCAGGGCGAAATCGACGCCGACCCCAGCCGCCTCGCGATGGAGGCCAAGACCACATCGCTCTTCGGCCAGAACCCTGTGATCCGGGTCCGTAACGCCTCTAAATCCCTGGTGATGACCCTTACCGATCTGAAGGATGACCCGGGCGGAGCCGTGATCGTGCTTGAGGCCGGCAACCTTGCCCCCCGCGACGCCCTGCGTTCCCTCGTCGAAGCGGCAAGATTGGGCCGCGCCCTGCCCTGTTACGCCGATAGCGAAGAAACCTTGGCGGCGCTGATCCGGGAGACGTTTTCGAAGGCCGGCATCGCCGCCGACGGCGACGTTGTTCCGGCGCTGCGCGACATTCTGGGCAACGACCGCGAGGTGACGCGCCGCGAACTCGAAAAGCTGGTGCTCTTTGCCCAGGAAACCAAAGTTTTGACCCGCAACGACGTCTTGCTGCTCTGCGCCGACAACGCGGCCTTGGTGCTCGACGAGATTGTCGATGCCGCCGGCACCGGCCACGCTGATCGGCTGGATGACGCCCTGAACCGCGCGCTGACGGCTAACATTAATCCGCAACAATTGCTGGCGACTGCACTGAACCATTTCTCGCGGCTGCGGCAGTGGCGCACCCAGGTCGATGCCGGCCGGTCGCCGCGTGAGGTGCTGGACGCGCAACGGCCAAAGCCGCATTTTTCCCGCAGTCCGGCCCTGGAACAGCAATTACGGTTGTGGAGCGACGACGCGCTGGCAGTCGCGGGGGAACGTCTGCAGGGCGCAACCTCCGAAAGCCGCAAACGTGCAACGCTGGCCGAAGCCACGACACGCCGCACCCTGCTGGCGCTCTGCATGATGGCCGCAGAGCGCTGACGCCCGGCGTTTCACGTGGATCAGGCGTTGTGGCCTGTCAGCTTGGCGCAGACGCCGTCCAGTTGCTCGAGCGTGCGATAGCGGATTTCAAGCTTCCCGCCGGCTTCCTGGTGCGAAACCGAAACCGCGAGGCCGAGCGCATCGGAGAGCCGCTTTTCCAGCGCGATGGTGTCCGGGTCCCTCGCTTCCTTGTCGCTGCGCCTGCGCGGCGCGGCGCCCCGCTGGCTCAACTCTTCCGCCTCGCGCACCGAAAGCCCGCTGCCGACAATGCGGCGAGCCAAGGCCGCCGGATCGTCAGCGGTGATCAGCGTACGGGCGTGTCCCGCAGTAAGCTCGCCCCGCGCCAGCATGTCGCGCACATTGGACGGCAGCTTCAATAGCCGCAGGGTATTGGCGACATGTGACCGGCTCTTGCCGATCACCTGCGCAAGGTGTTGCTGCGTATAGGAAAATTGCTCCATCAGCTGCCCGTAGCCCTGCGCCTCTTCGAGCGGATTGAGGTCGGCGCGCTGCACGTTCTCGATGATCGCGAGTTCCAGCGACTCCTTGTCGTCGACCTCGCGGACGATCACCGGCACATCGTGCAGACCGGCGCGTTGCGCCGCGCGCCAGCGCCGTTCACCGGCGATGATCTCGAAGATATTTGGATCATCGCTCGGGCGCACCAGGATCGGCTGCATCACGCCCTTTTCGCGAATTGAACTGGTCAATTCCTCAAGCTGGTCGGGATCGAAATCCCGCCGCGGGTTCTGCCGGTTGGCGATAATGAAGTCCACCGGCAGACGCTTGACGCCATTGGATGATTCGGCGACGCGAGCGCCCTCGAGCGTCGCCATGTCCCCGATCAGCGCCGCCAGGCCCCGCCCAAGTCTTGATGGTCTATCGTTCATCGCATCACCTTCATGCCGCCGCGTTGAGCCGCCGTTCACGGCGGATAACTTCTGTTGCCAATCGCAGGTAAGCTTGGCTGCCGGCACATTTCAAATCATAAAGCAGCGCCGGCTTGCCATAGGACGGGGCTTCCGACAAGCGCACATTGCGGGGGATGACGGTGTCATAGACCAGGTCACCCATTTCCTGCCGCACATCCTCCAGTACCTGTTCGGACAGGTTGTTGCGCTTGTCGAACATCGTCATCACCACGCCCTGGATCGACAGGCGCGGATTGAGAGTCGAGCGGATTTGCTCAATGGTTTGAAGCAGTTGGCTCAAGCCTTCCAGTGCGAAGAACTCGCACTGCAGCGGCACCAGCACCGCATCGGCCGCCACCAGGGAGTTGATGGTCAGCAGATTGAGCGAAGGCGGACAGTCGATCAGCACATAGCTGACCGGCTTGTCGGAAATGGTCAATTGATCGATCTGCTTGAACGCCTCGCGCAGCCGGAAAGCCCGGTCGGCGCTCTGCGCGATGGTCAGTTCGACGCCCAGCAGGTCCATGGTCGAGGGGACGATAGCCACGTGCGGGACGCCGGTCATCACCGCAGCCTGGGCGATATTGGCCTCGCCGACCAGGAGATCATAGCTCGAAACGTCGCGGCCGGAACGAGAAATTCCAAGGCCGGTGGAGGCGTTGCCTTGCGGGTCGAGGTCGACGATAAGCACCCGCTCGCCGACAGCGGCCAGCGCTGTCGCAAGGTTGATGGCGGTGGTGGTCTTGCCAACCCCGCCCTTCTGATTGGCGAGGGTCAAAATGCGCGGAGCCAAATTGGCCTCCAGATGTTTGCCGCTAACTACCTGATTTCAAGCGCAAATTCTTGAGCTCGATAAGGACTCCCGACGCATCGGTGTCACTAGGCACTATTAGCACATCGTGATTCCAAACGGCAGCCGAATCGGCCAATTCCCCCACATGTTCGCGACCCTTGTGAAAAATCGCTCGCGTGCCGGATTTCCAGAACGGCTGAGACATGGCGCAAAGCGTATTCAGCGTGGCCAGCGCCCGCGAAGTGATGACATCAAC
>JAQGKB010000334.1 GCA_028290345.1 Hyphomicrobiales bacterium
CATCATCCGCCCCTCGTTCACGCTGGGCGGCACCGGCGGCGGCATTGCCTATAACCGCGAAGAATATCTCGATATCATCGAGACCGGCATTGATGCGTCCCCGACCGATGAAGTGCTGGTCGAGGAAAGCGTCCTCGGCTGGAAAGAATACGAAATGGAAGTCGTTCGCGACAAGAACGACAACTGCATCATCGTCTGCTCGATCGAAAACCTCGATCCGATGGGCGTCCACACCGGCGATTCGATCACCGTCGCCCCGGCGCTGACGCTGACCGACAAGGAATACCAGATCATGCGCGACGCCTCGATCGCGGTGTTGCGCGAGATCGGCGTCGAGACCGGCGGCTCGAACGTGCAGTTCGCCATCAACCCGGCCGATGGCCGCATGATCGTCATCGAGATGAACCCGCGCGTCTCGCGCTCCTCGGCGCTGGCCTCGAAGGCCACCGGCTTCCCCATAGCCAAGGTCGCGGCGCGCCTGGCGGTCGGCTACACCCTCGATGAACTCGAAAACGACATCACCGGCGGCGCCACCCCGGCCTCTTTCGAGCCCTCGATCGACTATGTCGTCACCAAAATCCCACGTTTCGCCTTCGAGAAATTCCCCGGTGCCGATAACCGGCTGACCACGTCGATGAAATCGGTCGGCGAGGCGATGGCGATCGGCCGCACCTTCCAGGAAAGCCTGCAGAAGGCGCTGCGCAGCCTTGAAACCGGCCTCACCGGTCTCAACGAGATCGGCATTCCCGGCCTCGGCCAAGGCGATGAGCACGACGACCGCAACGCCATCCGCGCCGCTATCTCGGTGCCGACGCCGCAGCGCTTGCTCTATGTCGCCGAAGCCATGCGGCTCGGTTTCGACATTGAAGCCATCCACGATGCCAGCAAGATTGACCGCTGGTTCCTCGAACAGATCCAGGGGCTGGTCGATACCGAGAAGAAGGTCCTCACCCTTGGCCTGCCCGACAACGCTCCGGCGCTGCGCGGCCTCAAGGCCATGGGTTTTTCCGATAAGCGCCTCGCCGAACTGACCGGCAAGCGGGCCAAGGACGTGCGCGCGCTACGCAACAAGTTCGATGTGAAGCCAGTGTATAAACGCATCGATACCAGCGCCGCCGAATTCGCCTCGCCCACCGCCTACATGTATTCGACCTACGAGGTTCCGTTCGCCGGCGCCGTGGCCGACGAATCGCGCCCGTCCGACCGCAAGAAGGTCGTGATCCTGGGCGGCGGGCCCAATCGCATCGGGCAAGGCATCGAGTTCGATTATTGCTGCTGCCACGCCGCCTTCGCGCTCTCGGAGGCCGGTTACGAGACCATTATGGTCAACTGCAACCCGGAAACCGTCTCGACCGACTACGACACCTCGGACCGTCTCTATTTCGAGCCCCTGACCGAAGAAGACGTCATCGAAATCCTTGAGCGCGAGAAGAGCAACGGCACCCTGCACGGCGTCATCGTGCAGTTCGGCGGCCAGACCCCGCTCAACCTCGCCGAAGCCGTGGAAAAGGCTGGCGTGCCGATCCTCGGCACCCAGCCCGGCTCGATCGATCTGGCCGAAGACCGCGACCTGTTCTCAAAGCTGCTCGGCCGGCTCGAACTCACCCAGCCGAAGAACGGCATCGCCTATTCGCTGGAACAGGCCCGTCTGGTCGCCGAACGGCTCGGCTATCCGCTGGTCATCCGCCCGTCCTACTTGCTGGGCGGCCGCGCCATGGCGATCGTCCACAACCCGTCCGAATTCGAAACCTACGTGCAATCCACCCTCACCGGGCTGGTACCGCCGGATATCCTGACGCGCTATCCCAATGACAAGACCGGCCAGATCAATTCGGTGCTGTCCGACAATCCGCTGTTGTTCGACGGTTACCTCTCGGGCGCCGTAGAAATCGACGTCGATTGCCTCTGCGACGGCAAGGACGTGTTCATCTGCGGCATCATGGAGCACATCGAGGAAGCCGGCATCCATTCCGGCGATAGCGCCTGCTCGCTGCCCCCGCAGAATCTATCCGTCGAAACCATCGCCGAGCTGAAGCGCCAGACCACCGAACTGGCCTTCGCGCTAAAAGTCGGCGGGCTGATGAACGTGCAATACGCCATCAAGGACGGCGTGATCTTCCTGCTCGAAGTCAACCCGCGCGCCAGCCGCACCGTGCCGTTCGTGGCAAAGGTCATCGGCGAGCCGATCGCCAAGATCGCCTCGCGCATCATGGCCGGCGAGACCCTCGCCAGTTTCAACCTGGTGGAAAAGAAGCTCAAGCACGTTGCGATCAAGGAAGCCGTGTTCCCGTTCAACCGCTTCCCCGGCGTCGATACCGTGCTCGGGCCGGAAATGAAATCGACCGGCGAGGTCATCGGCCTCGATTACGACTATGCCCTCGCTTTCGCCAAGAGCCAGCTTGGCAGTGGTACGAAAGTGCCGGTTTCGGGCACCGTGTTCGTCTCGGTGCGCGATAACGACAAGCCGGGCATCGTCGACGCAATGCGGCACCTCGAAACCGCCGGCTTCCACATCGTCGCTACCAGTGGCACGGCGCGTTACCTTAACGAGAACGGCATCAACGCCACCAAGGTCAACAAGGTAGCGGAAGGCCGGCCGCATATCGTCGATTCGATGAAGAACGGCGGCGTGCAACTGGTGATAAACACCACCGACGGCGCCAAATCCATCTCCGACAGCCGCGACATCCGCCGCACCGCCCTGCTGCGCAAGATCCCCTACTACACCACCATCCCCGGCGCCGTCGCCGCGGTGGAGGGCATCATCGCATATCAGCAGGGCAACCTGACTGTCCGGCCGCTGCAGGACTATTTCCTGGCGTAAGCCTCTCTTCCCTTCGCCCCTCAGGGGAGAAGGTGCCCGCAGGGCATATGAGGGGTCTATTTCTACCTGCCTATCCCACCCTCGATCACTCCCCCTATGGGGAGGAAGACACCACGGCCCTGCCCAATCTGGCGCTCACTCCCTTGTGGGACGGAAGGTGGCAGCGACCGATGGGGTCGGCAGCTTGCGCACACATCCCAAAACAAGCCTGGAATGCCCGGATATACCGGGCAATGACGGCGCTACTCTGGGCTCTGGCGCAAGTCGCAAGGCGACGAAGTTGTGTAGTCATTGCCGGTTATCCGGCCAGTCCAACCCTTCCCCCAAAACGCCCCGCGCCTACGGGCCGGTTCTTCAGCGTACCGCGGTTCTCGTACGTTACCCTCAAAGCAAAACCCCATCCCGCGCGTCGGCTCCCCGATGGAGCCTATGGTAAACGGCGTGTTACTGTACGTTTTGTACAAAAATGGGACAATCAGTTCGTACCGCGAGCCAGCCACGGCAAGGACTAACGCTCCAGCCGGAGGCCGAACAAAGTGCATCAGGCGCTCTGGATTGTTTTTGGCGCCCTACCAACAACAACTATAAACCGCCATATTGGGCACAAAATGGGCTGAAGACGTTTTTCTCCTTGATTGCCGTATTGTCGTCATCAAAAATTCAGGCTAACTTCATGTTGTCGAATATTACGGCCGACTGTTCTTGTTTGGCGAGTCCACACGCGCCTGCTGACGTCACTAACCCGGGATTCGATTGGAAGGTCTAACCAATTGGGGTGGTGACCGCCACAGCAGAGACTGCGAGAGGGACTACACATATGGCAACCGGCACTGTTAAATGGTTCAATGGCCAAAAGGGCTACGGGTTCATCCAGCCAGATGAGGGCGGGGCGGACGTGTTCGTCCACATCTCCGCCGTTCAGCGCTCTGGCTTGAACGGCCTGGATGAAGGCCAGAAGATCACCTACGAGATCGTCAAAGACAAGCGTACGGGCAAATCCGCAGCGGATAACCTCGTCGCCAACTAAGACAATTTCGTCTCCAAATTAAAAAAGGGCGCTGCTCGGGAGGCAGCGCCCTTTTTCAATTCCGGCCGGAAATGCAGCGCTCCCCGGCACATAAATCCATGCCAGGAACGACCTGCCCAATCTTGTAATATTCGACCCCGTTACTACATCGCTAGCTCAATATAGCGAGGCCACGACCGGCCCGACACTGCAACGAAGCGGCGGCATGGCCATTACCAAGCCTGTTCCGGCCATGTGTCCGGGAAAGTCAGCGAGCGCGGTGATCAAGGCATGCAGCAACACCTCATTCCAGCCGAGCCTACCCAAGCCGGGGCGGCGCGCCGTACAACGCTTCCACGCGTCAACATGCTTGACCGCGAGCCTTGGCAGGGGCAGTTTGGCATGACGATTTTCCCTAGTGTCACTGCTCGGATATGTGCCAGCCGACGACTGGCAACATGAGTTGATTTGACCAAAGCACGATCCCGAACCGCAGGCCCTGAGAAAGCGGCCTGCGGCTTTTGCGACTTTGGGCAGGACCGTGTGAGAACAAGAAACGGCGCCCCTTTCCCTGAGGAGAGGGTCGCCCAATACGGAGACGACCGAATGGACAAGATCCCGATGACCACGAGCGGCCACGTTGCCCTCAGCGCGGAATATCGCCGCCGCACGTCGGAAGAACGCCAGCGCATTATCCGCGACATTGCCGAAGCGCGCGCGCATGGCGATTTGTCGGAAAATGCCGAATACCATGCCGCCAAGGAGCAGCAGAGCCACAACGAAGGCCGCATCCAGGAACTCGAATCCATGCTGGCACTCGCCGACATCATCGATGTCAGCAAGCTCTCGGGCTCGACGGTGAAGTTCGGCGCGACCGTGACCATCGTCGACGAGGATACCGAGAGCGAAAAGACATATACCATCGTCGGCGATCCGGAAGCCGATGCCAGCGCCGGGCGGATTTCGCTCTCGTCCCCGATCGCACGCGCCATGATCGGCAAGCAGGTCGGCGATTCGTTCGAGGTTTCGGCACCGGGCGGTTCGCGTACCTACGAGATTTTGAACCTTAAATTCGTCTAGTGCCCAAAAAACAGGCAGATCGCGGCCGGCAGTGTGTCTTTTTGGTGCGTTGCGGCGCCGCTTGTACCTATTGCTAACCGCTTGACCTTGAAACATTTGCCTCCTCCCTCTTATCTAGGCGATAGGGAGTGGGAGGAGACCATCATCCCTTGATAGCGAGACGGTCCGTTGGACCGTTTTGAGCGTCGAGCGACCTGGGCTATGCTGAGACCAGGCTGCCGGCCAATGGTCATGTGCAGAATTGGCCCGTGGCCACAAGAAAGCGGAGTGCGTCGCGATGCACGCGAAAGTCATCATCATCGGATCCGGCCCCGCTGGCTATACCGCCGCGATCTATGCGGCGCGCGCCATGCTCGAGCCAGTCATCATCCAGGGCATCCAGCCCGGCGGTCAGTTGACCATCACCAGCGATGTCGAGAACTACCCCGGCTACGCCGATGTCATCCAGGGGCCCTGGCTCATGGAGCAGATGCAGCGCCAAGCCGAGCACGTCGGGACCCGCGTTATCACCGACGTTATCGTTTCGGTCGATCTCGACCGCCGGCCGTTCACCCTGCATGGCGATAGCGGCGCGATCTATACCTGCGACGCGCTGATCGTCGCGACCGGCGCCCAGGCCAAGTGGCTCGGGCTACCATCCGAAGAAAAGTTCAAGGGCTTTGGCGTTTCCGCCTGCGCCACCTGTGACGGCTTCTTTTACCGCAACAAGCAGGTCGTCGTTGTCGGCGGAGGCAACACGGCGGTCGAAGAAGCCCTGTTCCTGACTAATTTTGCCAGCAAGGTCATCGTGGTCCACCGCCGCGGCGAATTCCGGGCCGAGCGCATATTGCAGGATCGTTTGTTCAAGCACCCCAAGATCGAAGTGCGCTGGCACACCGAAGTCGCCGACGTCAACGGCGCCACGATGCCGCCCTCTGTGAACGGCGTGACGCTGCGCGACGTCCGTACCGGCGCCACCTACCATCAGGAAGCAGACGGCGTGTTTGTCGCCATCGGCCACGCCCCCGCCACCTCGATCTTTGCCGGCAAGCTCGACATGAAACCGGGTGGCTACCTACTGACGGCGCCCGACAGCACCGCCACCAATATCGCCGGTGTGTTTGCCGCGGGCGACGTCACCGACGACATTTTCCGTCAAGCCGTCACCGCTGCTGGTATGGGCTGCATGGCGGCGCTCGAGGCCGAGCGATTCCTTGCCGCCAATGAACTCGCCGAAGCGGCGGAGTAACGGGAACCCCTCATGCTCGACTGGGACAAGCTTCGCATATTCCATACTGCCGCGGAATCGGGAAGCTTCACCCATGCGGCCGAAAAGCTGGGCATGAGCCAATCCGCCGTATCCCGGCAGATTTCGGCGCTTGAAGAGGATTTGCGCCTCAAACTCTTCATCCGGCACGCACGCGGCCTGGTGCTCACCGAGGTCGGCGAGCAGCTGTTCCGCACGGCGCACCGCATGAACTGGGAACTGCAGCAGGTCGAGACGCAGATGAGCGAGAGCCAGGACGAGCCGACCGGCCCGTTGCTGGTCACCACCACGGTAGGCTTTGGCTCCACCTGGCTCGCCTCGCGCATCAACGAGTTTTTGCTGCTCTATCCGGCCATCCAGATCGAGATCAAGCTCAACGACGCCGAGATGGACCTGGCCATGCGCGAGGCCGATGTGGCTATCCGGCTGCATCGTCCCAACCAGTCCGAAATGATCCAGCGCAAGCTGTTTTCGGTGCACAATCATTTCTATGCGTCGAAGGACTATCTGGCCAAGCACGGTTATCCGCACAGCGTCGAGGATCTGGACAGCCACCGCATTGTCTCGTTCGGCGAGCCGGTGCCATCCTACCTGGGCGACATCAATTTTCTCGAACGTCTCGGCCGGCCCGACAACAGCCCGCGCCGCGCCAGCCTCAAGGTCAACGCCATCTACGGCATGATGCAGGCCTCGCGCGCCGGCATCGGCATTGCCATGCTGCCCGACTATGTCGCCGAGAACGAACCGTTGCTGGAAAAGGTGCTGACTGAGATTCCGATCCCGGAATACGAGACCTATTTCGTTTACCCGCCGGCGCTGAAGAACTCCAAGCGCGTGGGGGTGTTCCGCGATTTCCTGGTCGGCAAGGCCCGGGAATGGTCATTCTGAAGGCCAATCCTCAAGACCGGTTTCCGCAATCGATTCTCATGCCAAAGTGCCCTGACAACAGACTTATAGCGCGGCCCGAATCCCCGGCTCCCAGCGGAACATTTGCCATGCGTCTTCTCCCACTTTTTTTC
>JAQGKB010000347.1 GCA_028290345.1 Hyphomicrobiales bacterium
ATCATCATCGGCCGCACCAATATGTCCGAGTTCGCCTACTCAGGCCTTGGCGTCAATCCGCACTACGGTACTCCGGCCAACCCGTGGGATCGGGCGACGGGCCGCGTGCCCGGCGGATCCTCGTCCGGTGCCGCCGTCTCGGTGGCCGATGGCATGGCCTTTGCGGCGATCGGCAGCGATACCGGCGGCTCCTGCCGGATACCGGCGGCTTTCTGCGGCATTGTCGGCTTCAAGCCGACGCAGTCGCGGGTGCCGCGGGCCGGCGTCCTGCCGCTTTCACACACGCTCGATACGGTTGGGCCACTTGGCGCCAGTGTTGCGTGCTGCGGGACATTGTTGGATGTGCTCGCCGACAGTGTCTCGGCGCCGCAGCCGGTGCAATCCCTTTCGGGCCTGCGGCTAGGCGTGCCGCGAAATGTCGTGCTCGACGGGCTGGAACCGCATGTGGCCGAAAGCTTCGAGGACGCGCTCCGAACTCTGTCCGCGAATGGCGCTAGCATCGAGGAGTTTGATTTTCCGCTGCTCGATCAGCTTGGTCCGCTTTCAGCCAAGGGCGGCCTGAGCGCCGCCGAAAGCTTTGCCTGGCACCGGCGCCGCGGTTTTCCTGCAACCAGCGGCGAATACGATCACCGCGTCGCCTTCCGGATCGCCAAGGGCGCCGAGCAAAGCGCCGCCGACTATCTCGATCTCCTTGATACCCGCCAGCGCTTGATTGCGGCCAACAGCTCTGAAGGCTCGCCCTACGCGGCGTTGCTCTTCCCAACCACGCCGATCGTCGCGCCGGCACGGAGCGCGGTTGCCGAGGACGCCGAGTTCTATCGCCTCAATGGGCTTGCCCTGCGCAATCCCGCCATCGTCAATCTGTTGGACGGTTGCGCTATTTCCATCCCGTGCCAGCGGGAAGGAACGGCACCGGTTGGCTTGATGATCATGGGGGGGACCGGCCAGGACGAGCGCCTGCTCGGCATCGCCGCGGCAATCGAGGCGGCCATCGCCCACTAGCAGTTTGCATTCCCATAACGACGAAGGGGCCGGCCTTTCGGCCAGCCCCTTGTTCAAGTTATGTTTGAGCCCTTAGGCTTCCTGGATCGCCGACAACTGCCAGTCGCGGCCGCCTTCGCGCGTAAACGTCCAGAGTTCTGTCGTCTCGGTCGGCGTCTCCGCATCACCCTTGACGATCTTGCCCGTCGCGCGGTCGCGCAGCACGTCGTTGGCCGAGTAGCGCATCGCTACCGTGGCGTAGTCGCGGTTGCCTTCGCGCCAGCTCTCGGCCACGTCGCCCTGCAGGAACTTGAGGTTTGAAACCTCGTTCTTCACGCCCTGCGTGGCGTTCTGGGACAATTCTTCCGAGAGATAGGAGACCATTTCCGGCGTCGTCAGCCGGCGGAGGCCGGCATAGTCTTCGCGGGCAAATGCATCCTGCATGTCGTGCAGCAACCGCTCGAACGCTTCCAGATCGGCATTGCTGACGCCGATCTCGTCCTTGTTGGCCGGAGGTGACGGCTGGTTGTTGTAGCCTTGCCCCCCGCCGCCAAAGCCCGGGAAACCGAAGGAGCGGCCAGAGCTGGCCACGCCAGGCGCCGCCGGCGCACGCGAGCGGAAAATCAGCCAGAGCACGCCACCGATGATCAGCAACTGGAAAAGGAAGCCGAAACCGCCGGCGATGCCGCCAAAGCCATGACCGAACATCATGCCGAGCATGCCGCCGAAGAGCAGGCCACCGAGCAGCGATCCGCCGAACCCGCCAAAGAAACTCGGGCGTGGGTTGCCGAACTGCGAAGCAGGCGCGGCCGTCGACGGGCCGTTATTCGGCGTCATCGAGCGCTGCACGGGCGAGGTCATCCGCGGCGACGTGACCGTCGAGGGCACGGATTGGAAAGTCCGTGTCCCGCGGCTGCCGAAGCTGCCGCCCATGCGGGCTTCAGCCTGACCGACGGCGACCATTGAAAAGACCATGAGCAAAGCGGCGAAGATGCCGGCAAGGCGCATGGATCGAAGAGCGTTCATTGACCAAATCCTCACGAGGAAACAGCGAGAAACATATATGGGGACCCTTTTGAGAATTTTGAGGGGGCTGCGCAAAGACCGCTAGAAGCGCTTCGCGAGCCAAGCCAGTTGCACCCGATCCTGGTAGGGACCGCCGCCTTCATGGTCGTTGAAGCCGTAGTCCTCGATGGTCTTGTCCGTCGCCGGGACTTCATTGAACGCGGCATAGACCGTGGAGGGCGGGCAGAGCGTATCCATCGCCCCCACGGAAAATAGCGCCGACGCCTTGATCAGCCGGGAAAAGCACACGCCATCGAAATAGCGCAGCGTCTCGAAGGCCTGCTCGACCTTTTCGCGGTGAATGGAGAGGAACCGCGCGACTTCTTGATAGGGACCGCGCTGCGCAATGCGCACCGAGCGCGGAAAATCGCAGAGGAACGGCACGTCCGGCATAACAGCGGAAATCTGCGGGTCGAGTCCCGCAGCCGCCAGTGCGATGCCGCCGCCCTGGCTGCCGCCGCAGACGGCAATGCGCTGCGGATCGACAGCCGGATGCTCCCGCCCTGCCTGAACGGCGCGGACGGCGTCGGTGAAAACACGGCGATAGTAGTAGCTTTCGCGGCTCATGATGCCGCGCGTCATGAAGCCGGGATGGGCCGGATCGGAACCGACCGGGTCGGGCGTCTCGCCGTTCGACCAGCCGCTGCCTTGCCCACGCGTATCCATAACCATGTACGCATAGCCGGCACTGGGCCAGACTAGGTGCTCGGTCGGCAGACCACGGCCGCCGCCATAGCCGACAAAGCGCACGACTAGCGGCAACGGCCCTTTCGGCTGCGCCGGCACGATGAACCAGCCGCGAACCGGATGTCCGCCAAACCCGGCAAAAGTCATGTCGAACACATCAACCAGCGTGAGCCCGGCGTCGACCTTCTCGAAGCGGGCATTGAGCGGAAAGGCCCGCGTTTCGCTCAGCGTCGCCGCCCAGAAGGCGTCGAAATCGGCCGGGGTTTCCACTTCGCTGCGATAGTTGCGCAGTTCGGCCGGGCTCAGATCATAGGTTGGCAAGTCGCGTCACTCCGATTGGGGCCTTGCAACAGCCTTCGCCGTTCCAAGGCAGGATAGCGGGCGAGGTTAGCCACCTTTGCCAGAATCTTCCAGCCGTAGCATCGCCGTGACACTGGACGAGATCAAACAGGACGCCCTATTCTCCCCCAGCGGCCACGAGCCCTCCTTCCTTCAAAGCTTCAACAGGCGGTATTCATGTTCGATCGCGACTTCATGCAGCCGGGCCGTTCGGTCTCGGTGGCCGAAAATGGCATGGCGGCGACCTCCCATCCGATGGCTTCGCTCGCGGCCATCGATATCCTGCGCGCTGGTGGCAATGCAGTGGACGCGGCCGTCGCCGCCGTCGCCGTGCAATGCGTCGTCGATCCGCTGATGACCGGCATTGGCGGCGATTGCTTTGCCATCTACGCGCCTGCCGGCGGCAAGCCGGTTTCGCTGAACGGCTCGGGCTTCGCGCCGGAAGCGGCGACATTGAGCTATTATCTCGAGCGGGGAATGACCTCGATCGCCAACAATTCCGCGCACGCCGTGACCATCCCTGGCGCGGTCGCAGCCTGGTGCAAGCTGATCGAGGGCCATGGCAAGCTCGATCTGGCGCAGGTCCTGGCCCCCGCGATCACTCTCGCCGAAAACGGTTATCGCATCACCCCGCGCGTCGCCATCGACTGGCGTAGCAACCAGCACCGCGTTGCCGGCAATGCCGCTGCGGCGGCGCAATTCCTTCCCAATGGCCGCCCGCCCGCCATCGGCGACAAGGTGAGCAACCCGGCGCTGGGGGCCACCTTGCGCGCGATCGCCAAATCCGGCCGCTCAGCGTTTTACGAGGGCGCTGTCGCCGCCGATATCTCCGCCACCCTAAAAGCGCTTGGCGGCTTGCATGGCGAAGCCGATTTCGCGGCTTTCGACGCGCTCGACACCACTCCGATTTCGGCGAAATACCGTGGCTACGATGTGCTGGAATGCCCGCCGAACGGGCAGGGGCTCGCCGCGCTGCTGATCGCCAGGATCCTCGATGGTTTCGACATGGCCAGCTCAAGCCTGAGCGAAGCGGATCGGGTGCATCTGCTCGCCGAGGCGAGCAAGGCCGCCTACACCCTGCGCGACGCGTTGATCGCCGACCCTGCCTTCATGACTGCTCGCAGCGAGGACGTGCTGGCCGAGGCCAGCATTGCCCCCCTCCGCCAGAAGATCCGCATGGATCGCGCCACCGCTGCCGCGGATTGGGACATGCCCGAGCACAGGGATACGGTCTATGTCACCGTCGTCGACAAGGACCGCAACGCAATTTCGTTGATCAACTCGGTGTTCATGGCGTTTGGCAGCGGTATCTACGCGGCCAAGTCCGGCGTGCTGCTGCAGAACCGCGGCGCGGGATTTACGCTGAAGCCGGGGCATCCCAACGCGATCGGTGGCCGCAAGCGGCCGTTCCACACCATCATTCCGGGATTACTGCAAAAGGACGGCCGCGCCGTCATGCCGTTCGGCGTCATGGGCGGGCAATACCAAGCCACGGGCCACGCCCACCTGCTGTCGCAAATTCTCGACCGGGGCTTTGACCCGCAGATGGCCAACGAACAGCCGCGCAGCTTCGCCTTCGCCGGCTCACTGAGCCTGGAGCCCACCTATAGCGAAACGGTGCGCGCCGATCTCGCCGCACGTGGACACAGCGTCGAATGGGCATCGGAGCCACTTGGTGGCTGCCAGGCGATCTGGATCGACTATGACAAGGGCGTGCTGCTCGGTGGCTCTGACCATCGCAAGGACGGGATGGCCCTCGGCTATTGAGGCTGAAAAAGGGACGGCAGGGACGAACTTGCGTTCATTCCTGCCGTCTTCACGGTCTTCATCATCTCTTTCGAAATGAATAGACCAACGCATTAACGCGACAACCCGGGAATGGTTCCCGAAAAATCGCCCACAAATCGAGCGGCCTCGCAACTATTTGGATCGGAGACGATTACTGACCTGGGGGTAGCTAGATGACGGCCGACATCATCACCTTCAACGCAGGATCGTCCAGCGTCCGGTTTGCAGTCTTTGGCACTGCGCCAGATGCCAAGCCGTGGCGCGTCATGTCGGGGCGGGCACCGCTGCGTGACGGCAGCTATTTGCTGGAGGTGGCCGACGACACCGGCCTGCCGATCGACCTCGGGCAGCACGAATACCTCTCCATCGATGCCTTGGTGGCCGGCATTTTCGATCTCGTCGAAGAGGGACTGGGCAACATCAACATCGTCGCGACGGGGCATCGCGTGATACACGGCGGCCAGCGCCACACCGCGCCAAGCCTGATCGCAGGCGATGTCCTGGCCGGGCTCGAGCAGTTGTCGCCGATAGCGCCGATGGACCAGGCCCGGACCCTGGCGCCAATCCACGAGATCGCGCGGCGCTTTCCCACCCTGCCGCAGATTGCCTGCTTCGATACGGTTTTTCACCAGAGCCGGCCGTTGGTGGCCAAGCGCTTTGCCCTGCCGACGAGTTTTGAAGACGCCGGTATCATTCGCTATTGCTTCCACGGCTTGTCCTATGAATCCATCGCGCAAAACCTCGCCGAAAACGCGCCCGAAATTCTCGCCGGTCGGGTGGTCTTCGCCCATCTCGGCAGCACCGCCAGCCTCTGCGCCATGCGCGACGGCCTCAGTATCGATACCAGCATGGCCTTCTCGGCGCTTGATGGCATCCCGATGGCGACACGGCCTGGCGCTCTCGATCCGGGGGTCGTGCTCTACCTTCTGGAGCACATGGGCATGGGGGTGAAGGATGTGCAGGACCTGCTCTACCACCGCTCTGGCCTGCTTGGCGTTTCGGGGATCAGCGAGGACGTGCAGGTGTTGCTCAAGAGCCGCCAGCCCCCTGCAGCGGCCGCCATCGAACTCTTCTGCTATCGCATCGCACGCGAAATCGGCGCCCTTTCGGCATCGCTTGGCGGGCTGGATGCGCTGGTCTTCACCGCCGGTATCGGTGAGAACCAGCCGGAAATCCGGCGAATGATCTGCGAACGTTGCGCCTGGCTCGGCGTGCGGCTCAACGCCGCTGCCAATGCCGCCAGCGACCCTTCCATCAGTTCAGGCGCTAGCCTCGTGCCGGTGTTGGTTATTCCGACCGACGAGGAGCTTGCCATCGCCGGCCATACCAGCGCCGTTCTTGCCGCGGCGAGTTAGGTTCCGCTATCAGCGATATCGGTCGAGGGATGCCGCACAGCTTCCTCGGCGGATTTCGGGGTCGTGATGATGCCATAGACCAGCACGACCGCCGCCGACATCAAAAACAGCACACCCGCTTGCACGTTTCCCTGGATGAGAAACGAATAGAGGCTGAGTAGCAGGAAGGCAAAATGGGCGATGGCCCACCTGATCAAGTGCTTGAAGCCAAAATAGGTCTTCTGGTGGCTGCGATATTCGTCCACCGTGAGTATCGTACGGACGTCGCCTGACTGCATTGTTTCGGTTGCCATTGCCGGTATCTCCAACCTGCGCCAACTTTTTCAACGGTCGGCCCGCCCGGCGGGTTCCGCCGCTATCGCTGCAGCCGCTCGCGGCCATAGAGCAGCAGCATTGCGATGATCACCGCGCCATAGATGATCTGCCTCCCGAACTCTGCGATCTGCATCACCGCTAATATCGATTGCAGCAGCGTAATCAGGATCACGCCGGCAACCGTGCCGATATAATTACCGCGCCCGCCGAGGATCGAGGTGCCGCCGAGTACGACCGCGGCAATCGCCGGCAGCAGGTATGCGTCGCCCATCGATTGCGCCGCCTTGCTGGCATAGCCCGCCAGCAGCACGCCGCCAAAGGCCGAAAGCCCGCCGGATATCGCGAAGGCCAGCAAAACGATGCGCTGCGTGGCCACTCCCGAGAGGTAGGCCGCGCGCTCGCGATTGCCGATCGCATAGACGGCGCGGCCGAAAATCGTGCGGCTCAGCAGGAATATCACCAGCGCCCCGGTGATCGCCCAGACGATCAGCGCATTGGGAATGCCCAGGATCGTGGTGCCGGTGGCGAGAAACCGCATCGCGAAAGTCGCGGTATCCTGCGGGGAGAAGCCGCCGGTGTAGACCACCATCAAGCCTTGGGCGACCGCGTTCACCGCCAGCGTCACGATCATCGACGGGATACGCAGGTAGGCGACGCCAAAGCCGCTGACGAGCCCGAGCGCGACCCCGCACAAGATGCCGAACGGAATGGCCAGCGTCTCCCCGACCACGCCATAGCTGGCCGCGGCCGCCGACATCATGGCCCCGACGGTAACAACCCAGGGCACCGACAGGTCGATCTGCCCCATCAGCACCACGATCATCATGCCGGTTGCGATGATGCCGAGGAACGACGCGACCTTCAACTGCTGCAGCAGATATTCGGGTGACAGGAAGTTCGATGAGTAGACACTTCCGATCAACAGCAGCAGCACGATGCAGCCGAACGCGGTGGCGATCGCCGGATCGATGCGGCGGAGGAGGGAAGGGCGCTTGGCGGGGAGCGGGGCGTTGTCCGTGGTCATCGCAAAGGCCTCACGCGAACAGGTCTAGACGGTTTTTCACCTGGAACAGGCGTGCCGAACCGAGACAGATCGCCAATAGCAGCACGACGCCCTGGAACAGCGGCTGCCAAAGCGGATCGAGATCGAACACGAACAGCAGGTCGCCGATGGTGCGGAACGCCAGCGCCCCGAAAATTGCGCCGATGGCGCTGCCCTTGCCGCCGAACAGCGACACGCCGCCGAGCACGACGGCGGCGATCGAGAACAGCGTGTAGGTGTTGCCGTTGGCGAGCGATGCCTCGCCCGAATAGGTGAAGAAGGTGAGGAACAATCCTCCAATCGCCCCGAGCAGGCCGGAGAGCGCATAAGCTACAAGCTTTGCCGAGCGGGTGGGCATTCCGGACATATAGGCGGCGGTCTCGGACGATCCCACCGCGTAGGCGGCCCGCCCGATCACCGATCGGCGGAAGGGCACCCAGATGATGAGCACCACGACGAAGAGCGCCACCAGGCTCGCCGGAATCCCGCCCGGCAGCTTGCCGGTCAAGGCATCGGCGAGGTCGGAGTTGAAATTCGCCGTGCTGCCCGGATTGGGCCGCAGCAACAGCGCCAGGCCGAAATAGATCGCCCCGGTCGCAATGGTGACGACGATCGGCTGCAGCCGACCAAAGACCACGACGAGCCCATTGATCGCGCCGCAAACCAGCCCCGTCGCCAGCACCGCGAACAGTCCCAACGCTGTGGTCGATGGCGAACCGACGACAAGGTAGGACGCAAGGCAATTGCAGAGGATGAAGACCATCCCCACCGAAAGATCGATGCCGGCGGTGAGCACGACAAAGGTTTGCGCCATCGCCACAAAGGCCAGCAGCACGCCCTTATTGGCTGCGGTCTGCACCACATTGGCGGTGAAGCCGGCCGGATGGTTGCTGACATAGATCACGAACATCACCAGGAAGATCAGCAGCGCCAAGAGCGTGCCGCGCTGTTCGGCGAAGCGGTAGCGCCAGTCGTTCATGCCTCAACCACGGGCTTTGCGCCGGGCTCCCTGTCATCGGTGGCGATGTTGAGGGCGCTGCCAATCAACGCGCGCTCGGTGATCTCAGAACCGACCAGCGTGCGCTTGATGGCGCCGTCGTAGAGCACGATCACCCGGTCGCAGAGCCCGACCAGTTCGTCGTATTCGGTCGAATAGAGCACGATCGCTGCGCCGGAATCGGCCAGCTTGCGCAGCAGCGCATAGATTTCCTCCTTGGTGCCCACATCGATGCCGCGTGTCGGATCGTTGAGCAGGATGATGCGCGGGCTGACCATGAGCCACTTCGCAATTACCAGCTTCTGCTGGTTGCCGCCCGAGAGCGAGCCGGCCGGGACGTCGATGCCGTCGGTTCGGATGGCCAAAAGCCTGATCATCTCGTCCACGGCGGCCCGTTCCGCCCGTTGATCGACCACGCCGGCATGCGACAGGTTACCCAGCGCTGCGAACGACAGATTGTCCCGCACCGACATCGGCAGCATCAACCCTTCGGTCTTCCGATCCTCCGGGATCAGCGCCATGCCGATCTTCCTCGATTTGGCGACGCGCGGGCTACCGATTCTGGTCGGCTTGCCGTCGATCAGCACCTCGCCGCTGGCGCCGCGCAGCACGCCAAACAATGCCAGCAGCAATTCCCGCTGCCCCTGGCCATCAAGGCCACCCAGGCCAACCACCTCCCCGGCGCGGGCGGTGAGCGAAACGTCCTTCAGCCGCTGCGTCCACGACAGGTTGCGCACGTCTAGCACCGGCGGCTGATCGCTCGGCGGCAAAGGCTTTTTCGGCGGAAAGACGTGGCTATATTCGCGGCCGATCATCAGTTCGACAACTTCGTTGTCGGTCTTGGAGCCGGCCCTGTAGGTCGCGACATTGCGGCCGTTGCGGAAGATGGTGCAGTCGTCCGCGATCTCGGCGATTTCGTGCATGCGGTGAGAGATGAACAGCAGCGCCAGCCCTTCGGCGCGCAGCCGCCGCAAGACGTCGAACACCTTGCTCACGTCGGCTGCGGTCAGCGCCGAGGTCGCTTCGTCGAGGATCAGCAGGCGCGGCTTGCGGGCCAGCGCCTTGGCGATCTCGATGATCTGCCGGCGCGATAGCGGCAAATCCTTCACCAACGCCATCGGATGGATGTCCTCGCCACCCGCCCGCGCCAGCGCCTCCTCGGCGATGCGGCGTTGCGCGCGCCGATCGATCATGCCAAATCGAGTTGGCGGATTGCTGACCACGATATTGTCGGCGACCGTCAGGTCTGGGATCAGCGACAGTTCCTGGAAAATGCAGACGATACCCGCCGCATTCGCAGCCGCGGGGTTGGCAAACTGCACCGACTGGCCCTCGAGCAGCATGCGTCCCGCATCGGGCGCGACCACGCCGGACATGATCTTGATCAGGGTCGATTTGCCGGCGCCGTTCTCGCCCAGGATGGCGTGAACCCGTGCAGCCTGCACCGTGAGGCTGGCGTTCTCCAGCGCCTTCACGCCGCCGTAGCGCTTGGAAATGCCTTCCATCCGGAAGAGCGGAACTACATCGTCCATACCCGACCCCAATTAGAAAGGTGCTGCGGAGGCTGGCCTCCGCAGCAGGTCATCAGCGGCCGCGCTACTGGTTTTCCTTGCTCTGCTTCATGATTTCGGCAGCGTTGAAGTTGATGCCGCAGGTCGGGAAGGAGTTGCCGACGAAGAAGTTGTCTGACTGGTCCGAATAGTAGTCCGCCCCATCCTTGAAGTTCGGATCAGAGGCGATGGCCAGTGGCAGCAGGATGGTTTGCGGAACCGTCTTGCCCTGCAGCGCATCCAGCGCCGTCTTTATCGCCACCGCAACCTGAGCCGGCCCGCTGCCAGCAGAAGTGCACGCCAGCCCTTCCTTGGAGTACTTCGCGCAGAACTTGCGGAAGCCGTTCTCAGTCTCACCACCGAACGGCACGAACTTGTGCTTGGCGTCGATCATCGCCTGCACGACGCCGGTGTCGCCGCCCTGCGCTGTCACGCCGTCGAACGGGCCCTGCACGGCAATGGCATCGGCAGTGGCTTTTTGTGCCACGCTGTCATCCCATTTGCCGATGGCCTGCACCAGATTCCATTTCTTGCCGGATGCATCGAGCGTCTCCTGGATGCCGGCGTGCCGGTCGGTATCGACCGAGGTTCCGGCCACGCCACGCACCTCGAGCACCTTGCCGCCGTTCGGCACATGGTCGATCAGCCATTTGGCCCACAATACGCCGAGCCCTTTCTGGTCGACGTTGACGTTGATCGCGTCCTGCGTATTGAGGATGTTGTCGAAGGCGACGAGAATGACCCCGGCGTCTTTGGCGCGCTTGATCACCGGTGCGAACGCCTCTGGGTTCTGTGCATTGATCACAACGGCGTCATAGCCGGAATCGATGAAGTTGTTCACCGCCGAGATTTGTGCGGCGACGTCCTCGCCAGTCGATACGACCTTGAATTCCTTCAGCAATTCCTTGACAGCGGGTTGCGCTGCATAGGCCTTTGCAGTCTGCACCATCTGGATACGCCAGGTGTTGGCAATATAGCCATTGGCCAGCGCGACCCGGTAGGGGCCCTTCTTGGCCGGATATTGGAAGAATTTCGTGGCGGTGGTGCCGGGCACATAGCATTGCGGATCGGCGGCAGGGCCGGCCACGACGGCTGGCCCCCCGGCGAGCACGGTTGTTGCGAATGCACATGACATGAGCAGGCCTGCGCCGGCGCCAATCGCGCAGCGTACAAACAGATTCGATTTCACGGATAGTCCTCCCTTGAAAACCTTCTCGTTGGATACGCGCAATCGCCCAGCGGCACTTGCCTCCTGCAGTCCGGCTGTTTCTTGTTTATTTGCCGGACAGTCCGCTTTGCTTGCGGGCAGTAGCTTATTTTTAGACATGTACCCTGTCAACGCAGCCACAAGGTTGTGTACGGGATGTGCGGGTGAAATTGCGCACTATCCGCCAACCCAGGTCTAGACGGCGCGAATTCCGGGCCTTTCGGACTAATCCGAGTACTTATTGCTGGCCGTCGCTT
>JAQGKB010000026.1 GCA_028290345.1 Hyphomicrobiales bacterium
GCTCAAGTATATGACGCAGGTGAAAGCCCGCCCGCCGGCCTTCATGATTTCCTGCACGCGACCGGAATCGCTGCCGGAAAGTTATGTGCGCTACCTGACCAACGGCCTGCGCGAAGCCTTCAACATGCCCGGCACACCGATCCGCCTCTGGGTCCGCGGCGGCAAGAACCCCTTCGCCGACAAGAAGGACTGACGAGCCACGCCAAGGCGCCGCGCGGCTTTGCCGGGCGGTGACGCGGGGCTTGGGCGAGGCCGGCCTCGAATAGGATAGTGATTTGGTGAGACCTGCCTCGCCCAAACCTCCGGGATTTTTGACCAAGTGCCGTAAGAAGCCGCTTTCCGGCATGTCACGGCGATGCCAGGCCTGCCCAGGGCGACCCCCAGACACCCGAAACTCTCCGCCGGGCAGGGTGGGCATTTAGGGCGTGATCGGCGCCTTCTGCCCAACCTGCGGCCTGTCACCAGACCCCGTTCGTCGCAGCCTGCGTCTGTGACGGAGAAGCGCGGGTAGAATAGTGGCGCGTTGAGGGGGCGGGGATAAGGTTTACTGCAGAGGCTATTCAGTCCCTCGACGCCGCGCAAGCTGCAACCCCCACCCTTGCTGCCGCCTTCCCTCCCCACAAGGGGGAGGGAGCGCTGGAGGCGCGCCCTCGTCGACAGATTTGCACGGCCGCCGCATCTCCCCCCCTTGTGGGGAGGGATCAAGGGTGGGGGGTCTTACTGCTCCATCAACACCCGTCGACAGCAACGGCCAACCTTATATAAGCTCCACTCACAAGCGACCCGATGCGGAGTGCGGGGCCGTAGCGAAATGACCGCAGTGTTCATAGAAATTCTGACTGTCGCCATTCTGACGCTGGTCAATGGTTTGCTGTCCATGTCCGAACTGGCCGTGGTGTCGTCGCGTCCGGCGCGGTTGAAGGTCATGGCGGCGGAGGGCAACAACGGCGCTGCCACTGCCCTGCGCCTCGCTGAGGACCCTGGTAAATTCCTCTCTTCCGCCCAGGTAGGCATTACGCTGGTCGGCGTGCTGTCGGGCGCCTTTTCCGGCGCAACGCTGGGCTTGCGCCTCGCCCAGGCGCTGCAGGAGGCCGGGCTGCCGCCCAATGCCGCCAATGCGCTGGGCGTCGGCATCGTCGTGGTCATCATCACCTACCTGTCGCTGATCATCGGCGAACTGGTGCCAAAACGCCTGGCGCTGCGCGATCCCGAGCGGATCGCCGCGCGTGCCGCGCCGACCATGGCCACCATCGCTATTGTTGCCGCGCCGCTGGTATGGCTGCTGGATCTCTCCAGCCGCGGCGTGCTGCGGCTGATCGGGCAGGGCGGCGAGGCCGAGGAAACCCTCACCGATGAGGAGGTGAAAACCGTCATTGCCGAGGCCGAAACCGCGGGCGTGCTCGAAACCGAGGAGCGCGACATGATCTCGGGCGTGATGCGCTTTGCCGATCGGTCGGCGCGCGGGTTGATGACGCCGCGCCGCGATGTGGAGGTGATCGATCTCTCCGAGGAGCCGGAAGAGATCATGCGCGCGCTGCGGGCCACGCACCGCTCCATGCTGCCGGTGCAGGATGGCGACGCCGATTCGATCATCGGCGTGCTGGTGCGCAAGGATCTGATCGATCTCTTCGCCGACGGCAAGCCACTCGACGTCCGCTCTATGGTGCGCAAGGCGCCGGTGGTGATGGATCGCACCAGCGCGCTCGACGTGCTGCGGGCCATCCAGTCATCGGTAGTGCACATGGCACTGGTGTTCGACGAATACGGCCACTTCGAAGGCATCGTCACGTCGGGCGACGTGCTCGAGGCCATCACCGGCTCGTTCCAGGAAGAGGAGGGAGACGAGCCCGCCTATGTCAAGCGCGAGGATGGTTCGTACCTGGTCTCGGGCTGGATGCCGGTGGACGAGTTCTCCGACAAGATCGGCGTGCCGGTATCGCGGGACGCAAAGTTCGAAACCGTCGCCGGCTACATCCTCGCCGAAATCAACCGGCTGCCCGAAGTTGGCGAACACTTCGTCCGCGGGCCATGGCGGTTCGAAGTGCTCGACCTTGATGGCCGGCGGATAGATAAGGTGCTGGTGCAGAGGATCGGGTGAGGGGGCGCGAGTTGCACGCGCCGTCATTCCCAAACCCACCGTCATTCCCGCGTAGGCGGGAATCCAGTACACTCCGAGCAGGCGGATTCAGCCGTTGCGCGGCAATGCGCCCGTACAGCGCGGAGGTTACTGGATTCCCGCCTGCGCGGGAATGACGGCGGGGAAACCGTATGGACGCGCGCTTCAACTAACGCAGCGTCATTCCCGTGAAAACGGGAATCTCTGTTTCCCGCGTCACGGCTTCAAACGGAGATTCCCGCGTTCGCGGGAATGACGCCGTGGACGAGGGCGTGGCTTGGCGCCCTAAAGCGCCGTCAGCGTGCCGGTTTGCATGTCATAGAGGCTGCCGGTCGCCTCGAAATCCGGCGTGACCATATCCACCAGCTTCGGCGCAATCACCGCCGGACGCGGCAGGGTGTCCGGGTCTTCGCCGGGCATCGCGAGGGCGCGCATCGCGGTGCGGACGGCGCCGGGGTAGAAGATATTGGCGCGCACGGTGGTCGGGGCCATCTCACCCGCATAGCTTTTGACCATGGCATCGAGCGCGGCTTTGCTGGCGGCGTAAAGCCCCCAATACGGCCGGCTGGAGCGCGCCGAGGACGAGGACACAAACACCGCCCGGCCGGCTTCCGACTTCTGCAGCAGCAGGTCGAAGCTGCGCAGCAGGCGGAAATTGGCCGTGACGTTGATGGCGAAGGTTTTCTCGAACTCGGCGGGCGAGATGTGGGTGAGGGGGCTCAGAACGCCCAGGACGCCTGCATTGGCGATCAGGCCGTCGAGCTTTCCCCAGCGCTCGAAGATCGCAAGGCCAAGCCGATCGATGGCGTCGCCGTCGCGCAAGTCGAGCGGCACCAGCGTTGCGGAAGATCCGGTGCGCTTGATTTCGTCATCGAGTTCTTCCAGCCCGCCAATTGTGCGCGCGATGGCGATGACATGCGCCCCGCGCCGCGCCGCTTCCCGGGCGGCGGCATAGCCGATGCCGCGCGAGGCGCCGCTGACCAGCACCACCTTGCCCGCAAGATCGTTCGGCGCCGGCAGTTCCTTTGCCGAAACATCGTGGGCTGCCAGCATGTTAAACGGCTTCCTTCAGCATCGAGATGGTTTTGGGCTCGTTCTTGCCGCGCCCGTTCAGGTCGGTCAGTGTGGTCGGATAGTCCCCGGTGAAATAGTGATCGGTGAACTGCGGGGCGAGGTTGTTGCGCGGCACGCCGCCCACCGCCTTGTAGAGCCCGTCGATCGAAAGGAACTGCAGCGAGTCCGCACCGATGAACTTGCACATCGCGTCGAGCGATTTGTACTGGTTGGCCAGCAGCTTATCGGGATCGGGCGTATCGATGCCGTAATAGTCAGAATAGTAGATCATTGGGCTGGCGACGCGAATATGTACCTCGCGCGCACCGGCTTCGCGGATCATCTGCACGATCTTGACCGAGGTGGTGCCGCGCACGATGGAATCATCGATCAGCACCACGCGCTTGCCCTCGATCTCGGCCCGGTTGGCCGAATGCTTGAGCTTTACGCCAAAGGCGCGGATCGATTGGCTTGGCTCGATGAAGGTGCGGCCGACATAGTGGTTGCGGATGATGCCCAATTCGAACGGAATACCGCTGGCCTGGGCAAAGCCGATCGCCGCCGGCGTGCCGCCGTCAGGCACCGGCACCACGACATCGGCCTCGACCGGCGCTTCCTGGGCGAGCCGGATGCCCATCTGCTTGCGCGCGCCATAGACGCTGCGGCCGGCAACCATGGAATCGGGGCGGGCGAAATAGACGTATTCGAACAGGCACATCCGCTCAGGTTTTGGCGGAAACGGCTTTAGCGAGTCGATGGTGATTCTGCCGTCGGGCTGGATTTCGCAGATCACGACTTCGCCGTTCTCGACGTCGCGCACGAATTTGGCGCCGATGATGTCAAGGGCACAGGTTTCTGACGCAAAGATGGGCTTGCCGTCGAGATCGCCCAGGACCAGTGGTCGGATGCCGTTGGGATCGCGCGCGCCGATCAGTTTTGTGCGGGTGAGGGCGACGAGCGAATAGGCGCCTTCGAGGTGCCCAAGCGCATCCACGAACCGGTCGCTCGATGCCGATTTCTTCGAGCGGGCAATGAGGTGGAGCACCACTTCGGTGTCTGAGGTCGATTGGCAGATGGCACCCTGCGCGATCAACTGCCGGCGCAGAGTCAGGCCGTTGGTGAAATTGCCGTTGTGGGCGATGGCGATGCCGCCGACCTCGAGTTCGGCGAACAGCGGCTGCACGTTGCGCAGGATGGTTTCGCCGGTGGTGGAGTAGCGCACATGGCCCATGGCCATCATGCCCGGGATTTTTGCCAGCGTCTGCGGGTTGGTGAAATGATCGCCGACAAGGCCAAGCTGGCGTTCGGAATGGAACTGCCGGCCGTCGAAGGTGACGATGCCAGCCGCCTCCTGGCCGCGATGTTGCAGGGCGTGCAGGCCGAGGGCGGTGAGGGCCGCGGCGTCCGGATGGCCCAGAATGCCAAATACCCCGCACTCTTCGTGCAGGGTATCGCCATCGAGATCGAACGGCTCGCTCCGTTCGGAGCCGTGGTCGGACGCGGGGGAAACTGTCATCGGTATGCTACCCTTGCCTTGCAGATCGGAGTTTTACCCCAGCAGGGCCGCTGTGGCCCGCTTGCGGCAAACATCGATGGTCGCCCTCCGGTGTGGCGCCTTTTCCACTTTGATTACATCAAAATGGTGGCTCCACCTGCTTTTGCAACGCGCCGGGTGGACCCGGCAGCGTGTTAGATTTTGGCGCCCGGCTTGGCCGGTGTCGCAGGTGCCGGCGACGGCGCGGCATTGGTGTCGGGCGGCGTCGGCGACAGTGTCCCGTCGGCGGCCGGCGGCGTGCTGTTCTCTAGCGAATCGGTGCTGTTGTCGGCGGGCGGCGCCGGGGTGGTGTCGTTGGTGGTCGTATCGGCCGGCGGCGTTTCATCCGCCGTGGTCGCGCCGTGCTTGGTGAGCTTGTCGATCTCGGCGCTCCACGACGGCGGCAGCGCATCCTTCAGGCGAACGCCCATATCGACCAGCGTCGGCCAGGTCTTGGCCTGGCGCGCCCAATCGGGCAGCTTTTGCGCATCGGGCAGCAGCCAATGCGCGAACAGCACCAGCACCACCGCGATCAGGATGCCGCGCAGCACGCCGAACACGAAACCCAGCGTGCGGTCGAGCGCGCCGATGCGGCTATCGACCACGAAGTCGGCGATGCGCATGGTGATGAGATGCAGCAGGATCAGCGAAATGATGAAACTGCCGCCGATGGTCGCGATCATCGCGATCGTCGGATCCTTGATATACCCTTGGGCGATCTCGGGATGGTTGAAGAACATATACGCGGCGATCGCGGCCGAGCCGGCCCACGTCAGTAGCGACAGCACCTCACGCGTCAGACCGCGGGCTGTGGCGAGGATCGCCGAGATCAGTACGAGAACCCCGACACCAACATCGAATGCGGTCAGCATTGCCCACTCTTTTGTCCAAGGAAGATATGACGGTTCCGTTTAGCCGCTTATTGGCAAGAATCCAAGCCGATCTGGAGCTTGCGCGGGACATGTTCCCAGAAAGTCACAGCTGATGACCTAATCTTCCACCGCAACCTTGCGTCCGCGTGCGGCAATCCGGCCAACAAGTTCTGCCAGCGAGGAAAATTCGCTGACCTCAAGCCCTGAGGTTTTGTCGCCCGGACCCAGCCTGCCGGTGACCACCGAGGCAAAGCCCAGCTTTTGCGCTTCGCGTAGCCGCAGCGAGGAGTGCACCACTGGCCGCACCCCGCCGGCGAGAGAGATCTCGCCGAAATAGACCGCATCGGTCGGCAGGGGCGAGTTGGTGAGCGACGAGATCAGCGCCGCCGCGACCGCGAGATCGGCCGCCGGCTCGTTGACCTTCAGCCCACCGGCGACGTTGAGGTAGATGTCGTTGGCCCCGATTCGCACCCCGCAGCGGGTTTCCAGCACCGCCAGCACCATCGAGAGCCGCGCCGAATCCCAGCCCACCACGGCGCGCCGCGGCGTGCCGAGCGGGGAGGGCGCGACCAGCGCCTGAATTTCGACCAATAGCGGGCGCGTGCCCTCCATCCCTGCAAACACCGCCGAACCGGCCGCACCCTCGTCGCGCTGGTCGAGGAACAGGGCCGATGGATTGGAGACTTCCTGTAGCCCCAGCGTGGTCATTTCGAAGACGCCGATCTCGTCGGTGGCGCCATAGCGGTTCTTGACGCCGCGCAGGATGCGGAAAGTGTGGCTGGTATCGCCCTCGAAATAGAGCACGGCGTCCACCATGTGCTCGACGACACGCGGCCCGGCGATTTGGCCATCCTTGGTGACGTGGCCGACCAGCACCACGGCCGCGCCGGATTTCTTGGCGAACCGGGTCAGCGCCTGCGCGCTGGTGCGCACTTGGGTGACGGTGCCGGGGGCGCTTTCCACCCGGTCCGTCCACAGCGTCTGGATGGAATCGATGATCACCAGATGCGGGGTAGGGCCACGCTCGAGGGTAGCGAGGATAATCTCGACATTGGTTTCGCTCGCAAGGCTGACATCGCGATCGCCAAGACCCAGCCGCTGCGCCCGCAGGCGGATCTGCGATGCCGCTTCTTCGCCCGAGACGTAGACGACGCGCTTGCCGCGCGAGGCCAGCGCCGCGGCGGCTTGCAGCAGCAGGGTCGATTTGCCGATCCCAGGATCGCCGCCGACCAGCACCGCCGAGCCCATCACGAAGCCGCCGCCGGTCACCCGGTCGAGTTCGACGATCCCGGTCTCGATGCGGGCAGCGCTCTCGATTTCGCCGGAAAGCGGCATCAATTCGACCGGCCGGCCTCCCGCCTTTGCGGATTTCGGTCCGGCTCCGACGCCGCTATCGGCCAGTTCCTCGACGATGGTGTTCCAATCCCCGCACGCATCGCACCGCCCCTGCCACCGCGAATACACCGCCCCGCAGGCCTGGCAGATGAAACTCGATTTGGATTTGGACATCGGGGACTCGGGGCGGGAATGGTAAAAGCTGTAGGTGAGTATGGACGCAGGATCAAGAACAAAAAGTGAACGGTGACGGAAGCCGCATGCCACTCCCCGCCGTCATTCCCGCGCAGGCGGGAATCCAGTACGCGATGACGCCGTCGCGACGCTGAGCCTCAGCACGACCACGGAGGTTACTGGATTCCCGCCTGCGCGGGAATGACGGCGGTGTTGGGGATGGCGCCGGTGACAGGGGTGACGGTAGTGCTGGGGATGACGCCGGTGAGGCCACAGAACGCACCCACCAGCCTCAAATCCCCTCGGCGGGCCCGCCGATATACCGCCGGGCATAGCGGCCCTTCATGGCGGTGAGCAGTTCATAACCGATGGTGCCGGCGGCATCGGCCTGGTCGTCGACGCTGATGGTACGGCCGAAGACTTCGACCATTTCGCCGGGCACTGGAACGTCAGGACCAAGATCGGTGATGTCGATGACGCTCAAATCCATCGAGACGCGCCCAACAATGGGAACAACGCGGCCGCGAATTGCGACTTTGCCGCCGGCGCGGGCGTTCGAGGAGGAGAGCGAGCGGAACAGCCCGTCGGCATAGCCAAGGCCGAGCACGGCAAGCCGGCTGTCGCGCGGCATGGTTTGCGTGGCGCCGTAGCCGACCGATTCGCCGGTGCGCACATCCTTGATCTGCAGGATCGGGGCCTCCAGCGTCACCGCCGGATACATCGGATTGCGCCGGCCGTTGACGGCGCGGCCGCCATAGAGCGCGATGCCGGGGCGCACCATCTGGAAATGGTTTTCGCGGCCGGTCATCAGCCCGGCCGAATTGGCCATCGAGGCCGGAATGCCGGGAAACTGCTGCATCACGGCCTGGAACAGGGCGAGTTGCGCCCGGTTCTTCTCGTGCTGCGGTTGGTCGGCGCAGGCAAAATGACTCATGATCATCTGCGGCTGGAAACCGAGATCATCGAGTTGCCGCTTGACGATGCTGGCCTCGTTGAGCCGCAGGCCGAGCCGGTTCATGCCGGTATCGAAGTGCAGCGCCGCCGGGAACGCTTCGTTGCGATCGATGCAGAGCAGCAGCCACTCCTCGATCATCGGAATCGAGGACAAGACCGGCATCAGCCGCTCTTCGACGTAGAGTTGCGCTGCGCCGGGATAGAGGCCGTTCAAGATGAAAATGTGGGCTTCGGGCAGGGCCCGGCGCAAGGCGATGCCTTCGTCGGCGGTCGCAGTGAAGAAAAATCGGGCCCCGGCTTCAAAAAAGGTGCGGCTCGCGGGCACGAGCCCGGTGCCATAGGCATCGGCTTTGACCACGGCAGCCGTAAGCGCACCCGAGCTTACTTTCTCGAGCGCCTTCCAGTTGCGCGCCATCGCGCCCAGATCAACGGTAAGGCGTCCGCCTAGCGCCAGACCGGATCCTGATAGATGACTTTCCGTCATTTCTATTCCATGCGTTCCGGCAGGTAATCCGCCCGCGCCAAATTCGAGAATCGCGTGAGGTTGGCTTCGAACTGTAACTGCACCGTTCCGGTCGGACCATGGCGCTGCTTGCCGATGATCACTTCAGCGCGGCCGTGTACCTTTTCCATCTCGCCTTGCCAGGCCAGATGCTCGGGACTCCCCTCCTTGGGTTCCTTGTTCTTCAGGTAGTATTCCTCGCGATAAACGAACAATACCACGTCCGCGTCCTGTTCGATGGACCCGGATTCGCGAAGGTCGGAAAGCTGGGGATGCTTGTCGTCGCGGCTTTCCACCTGGCGGCTCAATTGGCTGAGAGCGATGATTGGCACTTCCAGTTCCTTGGCCAGCGCCTTCAGCGTTGTGGTGATCTCCGTCAGCTCCTGCACGCGGTTCTCGTTGCCCTTCTTGGACGAGCCGGAGAGCAGTTGCAGATAATCGATGATCAGCAGGTCGAGGCCCTTCTGCCGCTTCAGCCGCCGGGCGCGGGCGGCGAGCTGGGAGATGGCGAGGCCACCTGTATCATCGATAAAGAGCGGCAGCGTCGACATCAGGTTCGAGGCATCGACCAGCCGGTTGAATTGGCTTTCATGGATATTGCCGCGGCGGATATCGGACGAAGAGATGCCCGATTGCTCAGCAAGGATACGTGTTGCCAACTGCTCGGCGCTCATTTCCAGCGAAAAGAAGCCGACCCGTCCGCCATCGAGCGTCTTACTCTGTCCATCTGGAGCTACGTCAGCCCGAAAGTTTTTGGCAACATTGAACGCAATATTCGTTGCGAGCGACGTCTTGCCCATGGCTGGACGAGCGGCAAGAATAATCAGATCCGAGCGTTGCAAGCCACCCATCAGACGGTCCAGGTCAGTCAGTCCCGTTGCCGTGCCACTTAGAGTGCCGTCCCGTTTAAAGGCTTCTGCTGCCATTTCGATAGCAGCGTTCGTGGCACTGTTGAACGGCTGGAAACCGCCATCGTAGCGACCCTTTTCAGCCAATTCGAAGAGATGCTTTTCAGCCAGCTCAATCTGCTTAGGAGCTGTCTCTTCGACTTCAGAGTTATAAGCGGTAGACGACATCTCCTCGCCAATTGCGATAAGTTTTCTTCTAATGGCGAGGTCGTAAACCATCTCGCCAAAGTCGGCGGCATTGATAACTGTTGTAGCCTCTGCCGCCAACCGGGCTAGATATTGAGGCATAGTCATTTCCGGTAAAAACGCATCCGGCAAAAAGGTTTTGAGCGTGACCGGCGTCGCTACTTTGCCCGCGCGCATAATTCGACTCGCCACTTCATAGATCTTTTTATGAATTGGCTCGTAGAAATGATCTGGATCAAGAAAATCCGAGACGCGATAAAATGCCTCGTTGTTGACGAGAATTGCGCCGAGCAACGCTTGTTCCGCCTCCACGTTGTGAGGGGCGAGACGGAAACTCTTCTCGTCTTCGGGGCGCAGCCGGTGAACGTTCTCTGCCATCAAGTCCTCACGGAGCCGATAGGACTTTCTTCACGATAAGGACGCGGTAGCAACTGATTCGAACTCCTCACAGGATAAGCCACATTGGATAACAATTTTTAGTGGGGAAAACGCCTGAACTCCCCTAGCTAAAACAAAAAAGGCCGAAGCGCAGCTCCGGCCTTTGGTTGATTCGCGGGGGCCTAAAAGGCTTACTCTTCGTCGGACGGGCCGAAATCGCCGGTGCCGCCAACGAAGGCATCTTCGTCCTCGTTGACGAAGTTCGGAACCGTGAGATCCTCGCCCTTGTCCTGGCGGGCCGCTTCGTCGTCCGAGCGGGCAACGTTGACGTTGACCGTCACTTCGACTTCGGCGTGAAGGTTCAGCGCCACGGTGTGCAGGCCAACCGTCTTGATCGGATCGGGCAGGCTGACCTGCGAGCGATTGACGATGTGACCAGCGGCCGTCAGGGCCTCGGCAACGTCACGCGACGACACCGAACCGTAAAGCTGGCCGGTTTCGCCGGCCTGGCGGATCATCACCACGGTCGCGCCGTTGAGGCCGGCAGCGATACCCGCGGCCTGCTCACGACGTTCCTGGTTGCGCTTCTCAATGTTCTGGCGATCGCCTTCGAAACGCTTGCGGTTGGCTTCCGTGGCGCGCAGCGCCTTGCCCTGGGGCAGCAGGAAGTTACGGGCAAAGCCGTCTTTCACGGTCACTTCGTCGCCGATGTGGCCAGTGCGGCCAACGCGCTCGAGCAGAATAACTTTCATCAAAATTCTCCGATGCTGTCCCGCGTCCTGCGCGGTTAGAGGCCCCGAACCATTCGGAGCCCCAGCGATGTCGGTGCGCCTTGCGGCGCGACCGGCTTAGTTCATGGCGTAAGGCATGAGGCCGATGAAGCGGGCGCGCTTGATGGCGCGAGCCAGTTCGCGCTGCTTCAGCGCCGAAACGGCGGTGATGCGGCTCGGTACGATCTTGCCGCGCTCCGAAACGTAGCGCTGCAGCAGGCGCACATCCATATAGTCGATCTTGGGTGCGTTATCGCCCGAGAACGGGCAGGTCTTGCGGCGGCGCTGGAACGGACGGCGCGCCTGGGCAGTGGTGAGATCACGAATTGCCATTGGTCAAATCTCCTTAGAACCGGCGCGGACGGCGTTCGCCGCCGCCAAAACGATCACCGCCGCGATCCGGGCGGTCACCGCGCTCACCACGATCGTCGCGGTCACGCTTCTGCAGCATGGCGGACGGGCCGTCTTCGAGCTTGTCGACGCGAATGGTCATGAAGCGCAGAATGTCTTCGTTGATGCGCATCAGGCGTTCCATTTCGGCCACGGCCGAATGCGGAGCGTCGATGTTCAGCAGCGAATAATGCGCCTTGCGGTTCTTGCGGATGCGGTAGGCGAGGGTCTTGACGCCCCAGTATTCGTTCTTGGTGACCTTGCCCCCGCCATTGACGAGCATCTCGGTCAGCTGATTGGTCAATTCCTCGACCTGCTGGGCGGAAACGTCCTGCCGCGCCAGAAAGATATGTTCATAGAGGGCCATGAAGCGCCTTTCTATTCCAGAGTTACAACTCGCATCGTTGGCGCGGAGCCCCTTTGAAGCCTGGAAAGGCGTCAAAGAATTCTTGCAAAGAGCGGGAACACGGGAGGACGGGATTTTGACCCTGCCGGCCATTTTCACAAATAGCCAACCCTCCGTTCAGCCCCCGGCCAAACGAATGCAAGGCGGTCACTAAGCCGAAGGGGCAGCCAAGGCAAGGAAATTATGGGTGCCAAGGAAATGTGGAAGCCTTGACTTCTCCTTCTTCATCCGCCAAACGCCGCGCCCAACTGGACGCCGGGTGGATCGCGGCTTACGGTCCGGCAAAAGACTTTGAGGAAGCTTCATGACAAAGCGCGCATTCACCTTTCCCGGGCAGGGCAGCCAGGCCGTGGGCATGGGCAAGGATCTCGCGGCGGCCTATCCAGAAGCGAGGGCCGTGTTCGACGAGGTCGATACGGCGCTTGGGCAGAGTCTGTCGGCGATCATGTTCGAGGGGCCGGACGAAACGCTCCGCCTTACTGAGAATGCGCAGCCGGCCCTGATGGCGGTCAGCATGGCGGTGATGCGCGTGCTGGAAAGTCGCGGCGTGACGCTGTTCGCCGATACATCCTTTGTGGCCGGCCACTCGCTGGGCGAATATTCGGCGCTCTGCGCGGCGGGCGTCTTCAGCCTGGGCGATACGGCGCGGCTGCTGAAAATCCGCGGCCAGGCGATGCAGCAGGCCGTGCCGGTCGGGCAGGGCGCGATGGCCGCCATCCTCGGGCTCGATCTCGAAACGGTTTTGCGCGTTGCGGCCGATGCCGGTGATGGCGAGGTTTGCGATGTCGCCAACGACAACGCGCCCGGGCAGGTGGTGATCTCCGGCCACGTCGCAGCCGTCAATCGCGCCATCGAGATGGCCAAGGCCGCCGGCGCCAAGCGCGCGCTGCCGCTGCCGGTGAGCGCGCCATTCCATTGTGCCCTGATGCGGCCCGCTGCCGATGCAATGGAGCACGCGCTGAACCGGGTCGCCATGCACGCGCCGGTCGTGCCGGTCGTGGCTAATGTCACCGCCCGCCCGGTCAGCGATCCGGCCGCGATCCGCAAGCATCTCGTGGCCCAGGTCACGGGCATGGTGCGCTGGACCGAGAGCGTGAGCTGGCTCACGGGCGAGGGCGGGGTGGCCAACCTCTATGAAATCGGCAGTGGCAAAGTGCTTTCCGGCCTTGCCAAGCGCATCGCGCCCGAGGCAGTTACGGCCTCCATCGGCCTGCCGGCCGACATCGAAGCATTCCTTGCGGAACTCCGGGCCTGAACCCGCGCCTTCCGCCTGAATCAATTTCTCACCGAGGAGATGTAAATGTTTGATCTCACTGGCAAACGGGCGCTGGTCACCGGCGCCAGTGGCGGCATTGGCCGCGAGATCGCCAAGGCCCTGGCCAAGGCTGGCGCCTCGGTGGCATTGAGCGGTACGCGTATCGATGCGCTCGAGGCGGCAGCCGCCGAGATCGGCGGCAATCGCGTCATCCTGCCGTGCAACCTCGCCGACCTGAGCGCCGTCGACAAGCTGATCCCGGATGCGGAAGCCGCGCTGGGCGGTCTCGATATCCTGGTCAACAACGCCGGCATCACCAAGGACAACCTCTTCATGCGGATGAAGGATGACGAGTTCGATCAGGTGATCGCCGTCAATCTCACCGCCGCCTTCCATCTGATGCGCGCCAGCCTCCGCGGCATGATGAAGCAGCGCTTCGGCCGCATCATCGGCATCTCGTCGGTGGTGGGCGTCGTCGGCAATCCGGGGCAGGGCAATTATGCGGCCTCCAAGGCCGGCCTCATCGGCATGTCGAAAGCCCTGGCGCACGAAGTCGCCTCACGCAATATCACGGTCAATACCATTGCGCCGGGCTTTATCGCCTCGGCCATGACCGACGAGCTCAACGAAAAGCAGCGCGAGAGCATTCTCGGCACCATTCCGGCCAAGCGCCTCGGCACCGCCGAGGAAGTCGCCGCCTGCGCGGTGTTTTTGGCGAGCGATGCCGCCGGATACATTACCGGTCACACTCTCAACGTAAATGGCGGCATGGTGATGCTCTGAAGCCATTGACCGGGGGCAGTTGGGGTGATTTGAACCTTAGCTGTGGGAAGGCGTTTTCTCTGCGGACTCCGTGGGCTTTGGCTTATGGCTAATGCAGATAATATGTGTTAATCCGCCCCGCTGAAGTGCCGGAAGGCACCTTGCGACCGTGCAACGCCCCGCCTAGTGTCGGGTTTGCCAAGACTTCGCCGCTCCGAACGGGGGCGGCGCTAATAACAAACGTAACTGGTTTGGTGAAAGGGAAGTGTACCATGAGCGATGTCGCTGATCGCGTCCGCAAAATTGTTGTCGAACATCTCAACGTGGATGCGGAGAAGGTCGTCGAAAAGGCGAGCTTCATCGACGATCTGGGTGCCGATTCACTCGATCAGGTCGAACTTGTCATGGCGTTCGAGGAAGAGTTCTCCGTTGAGATCCCCGACGACGCCGCCGAGTCGATCCAGACTTTCGGTGACGCAGTTTCGTTTTTGACCAAAGCCGTTGGCTGAGCGCTCTCCAGCGGAGGGCTGCTGATCAATGGAATTACGCCGTGTCGTCGTCACCGGATTGGGTCTCGTCTCGCCTTTGGGCTGCGGCGTAGAAACTACCTGGTCGAATATTCTCGCCTCTAAGAGCGGCGCAAAGCGCATCGAAGACTTTCAGGTCGATGATATCGCCTGTCAGATCGCGTGCCGTATTCCGCTTGGCGAGTATGCCGACGGCAAATACAATCCCGACGAATGGATGGATGTGAAGGATCAGCGCAAGGTTGATCCTTTCATCGTCTACGCCATGACGGCGGCCACCCAGGCCATTGCCGATGCGGGTGTCGAACCCAAGACCGAGGAAGAAAAGGAACGCATCGGCGTCCTGATTGGCTCGGGCATTGGCGGGGTCGGGGGCATCTACGAAGCCTCCATCACCTTGCACGAAAAGGGTCCGCGCCGCATCAGCCCGTTCTTTATTCCTGGGCGGCTGATCAACCTGGCATCGGGCTATGTCTCGATCCGGTTCGGGCTCAAGGGTCCGAACCACTCGGTGGTCACGGCCTGTTCCACCGGTGCGCACGCCATCGGCGACGCTTCGCGGCTCATTGCGCTTGGCGATGCCGATGTGATGGTCGCCGGTGGCAGCGAATCCTGCGTCAACCGGCTGTCACTGGCGGGCTTTGCTGCCTGCCGGGCGCTGTCGACCGGCTTCAACGACGATCCGCAGCGGGCTTCGCGCCCCTACGACAAGGATCGCGACGGGTTCGTGATGGGCGAAGGCGCCGGCATCGTCGTGCTCGAGGATTACGAGCGGGCCAAGGCCCGTGGCGCCAAGATCTATGGCGAAGTCATCGGCTATGGCCTTTCGGGCGATGCCTATCACATCACCGCGCCGGCGCCGGATGGCGATGGCGGGTATCGCTGCATGCAGGCCGCGATCAAGCGTGCCGGCATCGCGCCAAGCGATATCGACTATATCAACGCGCACGGCACCTCGACTCCGCTCGGCGACGAAATCGAGCTTGGCGCGGTGACACGTATGCTCGGTGATGCCGCCTCCGGCGTCGCCATGTCATCGACCAAATCCGCCATCGGGCACTTGCTCGGGGCGGCCGGCTCGGTCGAGGCGATCTTCTCGCTCCTGGCCATGCGTGACAACATTGCGCCGCCAACGATCAACCTCGATAATCCGTCGGTTGAATCGGCGATCAACCTTGTGCCGAACAAGCCGGTGAAGAAGCAGATCGACGTCGCGTTGAGCAACTCATTCGGTTTTGGGGGCACCAACGCCTCGCTGATCTTCCGCAAGCTCAACTAAGTATTGTTGCGGTCCTACAAAGCAGGGGGCGTTGGTATTGCCCCCTTGTTTTTGCCAAATTGCCTGAAACAATGGCGCGGTTTTGCGCGACGCCGCAGGCGTGCGGCCGGGCCTGCGTCGCGCGCGAGGCATAGAGTGTGAACGGAGCGTCGGGGGGCCGATACCGCGTTCAAGCGAAGGATGTTTTGCCGATGGCTGACCGCAAATCGAGAAAGCCAAAACCAAGGCGCGGCCGCAATGGCTTCCTTGATGTCGTCAACGCCATGCTCACCCTGCTGGTCCTCGGCATGCTGGTGGTCGGCGGCGTGATTTTGTACGGCGCCCACAGCTTTTACGCCACAGGCCCGATCAAGACGGATACCAATTTCCTGGTGGAACGTGGCTCGGGCGTCACCCAGATCGCCGAAAGCCTCGAGAGCCAGGGCTTGATCAGCAACCGGCTGATCTTCCAACTCGGCAGTTGGGCGCTGAAGAAGAAGGGTGCCATCAAGGCCGGAGAATACCGCATCACGGCAAATTCCAGCATGGCCGACGTGCTCAACGAAATCACCGAGGGTAAGCCGATCCTCTACGGCATCACCATTCCGGAAGGCTATACCTCCTGGCAGGTGGTCAGCCGGCTCAATGAAGATACGCGCCTCGTCGGCGGCATAGCCAGCCTGCCGCCGGAAGGTTCGGTGCTGCCGAACACCTACAATTACGATCCGGGCGTGACGCGCCAGTCGGTGCTCGACCAGATGATCGCGGCGGAAAAGAAGGCGCTTGCCGACATATGGGCCAAGCGCGACCCCAGCCTGCCGGTGAAGACGCCGGATGAACTGGTCGTGCTCGCCTCGATCGTCGAGAAGGAAACCGGCGTTTCGACCGAACGCGGGCGGGTGGCGGCGGTTTTTGCAAACCGGCTGCGCAAGAACATGCGCCTGCAGTCCGACCCGACGATTATCTACGGCATCACCAAGGGGCAGGGAGCGCTAGGGCGCGACCTGAAGCGCTCCGAAATCGAGGCGGCGACGCCGTTCAACACCTATCAGGTCGATGGCCTGCCGCCGACCCCGATCGCCAATCCGGGCATTGACGCGCTCAAGGCGACCGCCAACCCGGACAAGACCAGCGACATCTACTTCGTCGCCGCCGGGGCCCGGCCCTCGGATGGGCATCTGTTCGCAGCGACCTATGCGGAGCATCGCAAGAATGTGGCAAAGTACCGCCAGATCGAGCGCCAGCAAAGTGCCGCCGCAGCCCAGGCGGACGCTGACGCTACCCAGGCGGCCAAGGATGCCATTGAGGCCAAGCAGGCGGCAAGCGCGGGCGACGCGACCGCGCCGGCGAAGTAGCCCGAGATGGCAAAGCCGCTCCCGCTCGCATCGATGACCGGATATGCCCGCGCCAACGGGCATGTCGAGGGCGCGAATTTTTCCTGCGAGATCAAGTCGGTCAACGGTCGCGGGCTCGATATCCGGATGCGGCTGGCGCCGGGTCTCGATGCCTTGGAGGGTGAACTGCGGCGCCGCATCACCCAGGCAGTATCACGCGGCTCGATCACCTTTACGCTCAACCTTGATCGGCTCAGCGCCGGCGGCCAGCTGGAGATCAATCAGCAGGCGCTGGGCACGGTCCTGGCGGCGATCCAGGTGCTCTCCACCCAGGTCGATGCCGACCGGCCCCGCCTCGATGGCATTCTGGGCCTGAAGGGCGTGCTCGAGCAACGGGACAATCCGCTCGAGCCGGAGGATGAAGAGGCCCTGCATGGTGCGATCCTCGCAGGGGCCGATAGCGCTATCGCCGACCTGATGGGCTCGCGCCGGGTGGAGGGCGAACACCTGACGGCCGTGTTGAGCGATCGGATCGATGAAATCGAACGCCTCACGCGCCTCGCCGAGGCGCATCCGTCACGCAGCCGCGAGATCGTCCTGGCCCGCCTGCGCCAGCAGGTTGCCGACCTCAACGAGGCCGGCATCGGGGTTTCCGAAGATCGGCTGGCACAGGAAGCGCTGCTGTTGGCGACCAAAGCCGATATCCGTGAGGAACTCGACCGGCTGGTCGCGCATGTTGCGACGGCGCGGCATCTGATCGCGGCCGGTGGGCCTGTGGGCCGAAAGCTGGATTTCCTGTCACAGGAATTTAACCGCGAGGCGAATACGCTTTGCTCCAAGAGCAATGCGGTGGACCTGACGACCATCGGTCTTGACCTAAAGGCCGCCATCGATCAATTACGCGAGCAGGTTCAGAATATCGAGTAGGGGATTGCAATGGAATTTGCGCGTCGCGGCGTCATGCTGGTTATCGCATCGCCTTCCGGCGCCGGAAAATCCTCGATCTCACGGACCCTGTTCGACCAGGATCCGAATATCAAGCTCTCGGTCTCGGTGACCACTCGGAGCCGCCGCTCGGACGAAATCGAGGGCAAGCACTATCATTTCATTGACGTTCCAGCCTTCGAGCGGATGAAGCATGATGGCGAATTGCTGGAATGGGCCGAGGTCCACGGCAATCTTTACGGGACGCCGCGCACCAAGGTCGAAGAGCGGTTGGCCGCCGGCAACGACATCTTGTTCGACATCGACTTTCAGGGCACGCTGCAGCTTTACGAAAAGTGCCGCGCCGACATGGTGACGGTGTTCATCCTGCCGCCCTCGATCAAGGAGTTGAAGTCCCGTCTCGAGCGGCGCGCCCAGGACAGCAAGGAAACCATCGATCGGCGGCTCAGCAACGCGCGCCTCGAGATGGAGCACTACTCCGAATACGACTACGTCATCGTCAACGAGGACCTCGAGCAAAGCTGCTCCCGCGTCCGCTCCATCCTCGCCGCCGCCCGCCTCCAACGTCCCCGCCTGCTGCAATTGGACAAGTTCGTCAAAGACTTGCAGGACCAGATTGATTCACTTTAGGCGGGAGTTGAATCGATAGATGAGGGCGTGGCAGGGCATTGCCACCACCGCCGTCATCCCTGTGCACGCAGAATTTCCGTTTCCCTGCTCGACCCAAAAACGGAGATTCGGTTTTCACGGGAATGACGCGGTGGGTGCTCAAACGCTGGTGCCCAAGATTGCAGCCATGCGCCGCGCCGTTCGGGCTTAGCCCCTCAGCCCTCTAAGCGCCTTCGCCATTTCCAAAAACGCCTCCACCGGTAAATCTTCCGCGCGCTCGTCGCCCTTGAGCCCGCCGGCGGCCAGCAGTCCCTCGACTGGCACGCCGAGGGACTTCAGGCTCTGGCGCACCATCTTGCGGCGTTGGCCGAAGGCGGCCTTGGTCACGGCTTCTACGTCGCCGACAGGGATGCTCGCATCCACCGGCTTGGGCTTGAGGTGAACCACCGTGGAGGTCACGTTCGGCGGCGGGGTGAAAGCGTTGCGGTCGACGTTGAAGGCGATGCGCGCATCGGTGCGCCAGCCGGCAAGGACACCCAGCCGGCCGAACGGCTTTTCGCCAGGCTTGGCCGAAATCCTTTCGGCGACCTCGCGCTGGAACATCAGCGTCAGGCTCTCGAAGAACGGCGGCCATGGCGCCGCTGTCAGCCATCCGATCAGCAGCGGCGTTGCCATGTTATAGGGCAGGTTGGCGATGATCCGCGTCGGGCCATCGGCGAGCTTGGCGTAGCCGATTTCCAGCGCATCGGCGGCGATCACCTCCAGCCGTCCGGGGTAGGCTGCGGCGATCTCGGCCAGCGCCGGCATGGCGCGGTCGTCGCGCTCGATGGCGATCACCTTCTTGGCGCCGCCCGCCAGCAGCGCCCGGGTCAGCCCGCCGGGGCCAGGGCCGACTTCGATGACGGTGACGCCTTCGAGCGATCCGCCAACGCGGGCGATACGCGCCGTCAGGTTGAGATCGAGCAGGAAATTCTGGCCCAGCACCTTCTTGGCCTGAAGGCCGTGCGTGGCGATGACCTCGCGCAGAGGCGGCAGGCTGTCGATCTGGCTCACGCCTTGGGACCGGTCATGGTGTCGGCCAGCCGGATGGCGGCGAGGAAGCTGGCGTTCGACGCCGTGCCGGTGCCGGCAAGATCGAACGCTGTGCCGTGGTCGGGCGAAGTGCGCACGATTGGGAGACCCAGCGTGACATTCACTGCCTCCTCGAAGGCGACAGTCTTGATCGGGATCAGCGCCTGGTCGTGATACATCGCGATCACCGCGTCGTATTTGCGCCAGTGCGGCAGGTAGAACAGGGTATCGGCCGGGAAGGGGCCTTCGACGGCCAGCCCTTCATGGGCTAGGGTTGCAACGGCCGGGGCGATGATGTCGAGCTCTTCAAGCCCGATGGTGCCGGCCTCGCCGGCGTGGGGATTGAGCCCCGCAACCCCGATACGCGGCTCGGCAATGCCGAAGCGGGTGCGCAGGTCGTGCGCGAGGGTGCGGGCCGTGCTCAGGATCAGATCGGTAGTGAGAAGGCTCGGTACTTCCTTGAGCGGCACGTGGATCGTTGCCGGCACGACGCGCAGGTTTTCATGCGCCAGCATCATCACCGGCAGGCGCGGTGTGCCGCCCCGGGCACAAAGTTCGGCAAGGAATTCGGTATGGCCGGGATGTTGGAACCCGGCGGCATAAAGCGCGCCCTTGTGGATCGGGGCGGTGACCAGGCCGCGGCAGGCGCCGTGCAGCGTATCCTCGACGGCGCGGGTAATGGATGCGATCACCGCGACCGCGGAAACTGGCGTTGCATGGCCGGGATGATCGGGGACCAGGCCCTCGATGTCCACAACCGGCAGGGCATCGGCAAAGCGCTGCCTGCCCTCGGCCGGTGTCGTGGAAACGATGTCGAAATCCAGCCCCAGCCGTGCGGCGCGGGCGCGCAGGAACCCAATATGGCCGTAGACCACGAAGGGGGGCAGGCCGAGTGCAGCGCGTTGCGCAAAAAGCTGCAGGATCAGGTCTGGCCCGATCCCTCCCGGTTCGCCCATGCTGATGGCCAGCGGCTGCACTGCTTCGTTTGCCAAATCCGCCTCCGCTCGCTGCCGCCCGATGGCCGGAGGGCCGCCGCTGCCTCAGTGGTTGACGATCCGGGCCTTGGACTTCAGGTCGGCGAGATACTTGTCCGCCTCGTCCTTGAGCGCGGTATTGCCGGCGTCACTGCGCATCGCGCCCTTGATGAAGGTCAAATCCTTGGCTTCTTCCTTCGAGCAGATGGCCAGCATCGAAACGCCGCCCTGCACGACGCGCGGCTTGGTAATGCCACCGACAGTGAGCTTTGCCATTTCGGCGGCCACTGCGTCGGGCAACTGGGTGGCGTGGCGGCGACCGATATCAGTCACTGCGACGTCGGTATATTTCAGCGATAGCGGCACGGCGGTGTCGCAGCCCTTGTAGCTGGCGCGATACTGGTTCGCCTGGCCCGAGCGGGCCGACGCGCTGCCCTTGCCGCCTGGCATGATGAACAGCACTTCCTTCAGCACGTAATCAAAGCTGTTGGCGGCGGTGACCTTGCTCTGGGCCTTCTGCTCGAGCGTCAGATCGGAAATCTGCACGCGCGGCATGATCGCCTGCTGGGTCACGCCGTTCCAGGCGATTGCAGCCCGCAGCCGGGCCGTCAGCGTCGCAACGCCGACACCGTTCCCCTGCAGCACCTGGGTCAGTTTGTCGGGGCTAAGCTTAAGATTACGCGCCACGGTGAGCAGGGCGTCGGAAACTTGCCCGTCGGTGACGTTGATGCCGAGTCGCTTGGCCTCCTGCACTTCCAGCGCTTCGTTGATCAGCTCGTCCTTGGCGCCCTGCGTCTGGTTGGTCTTGTGACCTTCGAGGCCGAAGAGCTTGGCGCGTTGCGCGATTTCAAGATCGGTGATCGCCGTGTCGTTGACGGTGACCCGGATGCCGTCGGCCAGCGCCGGAGTCGCCACCCCGGCCATCAGCAGCAGCATTGAACCAACAGCCAAAATTGAAATCTTGCCAACCATCGTCATCATCCGTCCTGGCGCCCAAAAGGCAAAAATAGTGCAGTAGTCGTCATCGAAGATTGCGGCCAAAATCCGCTTCGCCGCCTTGCGGCACCGAGCTGCGCTCCGCCCCACTGCCACATGCGACAAAATGCCGGACGGATCAAACAAATTCGTCGCGGCAACCGCTCAGAACCCGAACGTCCCGCCCGACGGTCCCTTGAGCTTGAAGGAGGTGGTGAAGGTCATGCTGTTCGGGCTGGTATTGGTCGGGCCTGTCCTGCTTACTTGGGCGCCGATCAGCAGATAGCCGTCGTCGTACTGCGCGCCGCCACCGACCTCGAGATAGGAATTGGCCGTCAGATCCCACGAGCCATGGGCCGTCAGCTTCCAGTAGTCGGCGAAGGGCATGCCGACCTGGGCCGCGATTTCCTGCTGGTTCTGCGTCACGCCGCGCGCCGGATCGGCTGCGACGTAGAGGTATTGGGTGCTGGCGCTGTAGCCGTAGATGGAATAGCCGACCCCGACTCCGCTGCGGGCGACGCGCGGCGTCGCCGGATCGACGAGCAACTTGGCACCCAACGATAGCCCGCCGAACAACGAGCCGGTCGCCCCAAAAACCATATAGGACGAATCCGACGCAAGCCCCGAGCCGGCATCGGTTCCGGCGGTATCGGCGAGAGCGAAGGCGTTTGGACCGGCCAGATGGAAGGATTGCCCGGCCAGCATGTTGAACCAGCT
>JAQGKB010000029.1 GCA_028290345.1 Hyphomicrobiales bacterium
AGTTCCCCATCGCAAATCCGGGCGATCCGATCGCCTTTTCCATGCGCCATCCGGCCCTGCTCGGCGCCATCGAGGCGGCGCGCCGCACCGGCGTGTTCCAGAGCATCGAACTGCACCAGACAGTGCCGACTGAGACCTGGCACAAGGTCAACGTGGCCCCCCTGGCGATGGGCGACGAGGCCGACGACGAGGAGCCGCGGCTGCTGGTGCTGACGCTGCAGAATTTCACCGAAATCAAGCGCGTCGATGCCATGCGTGCCGATTTCATCGCCAATGCCAGCCATGAACTGCGCACGCCGCTCACTTCGCTCGTCGGCTTCATCGATACGCTGCTTGGGCCGGCCGCCCGCGATGCCGAGGCGCGCAACCGCTTCTTGCTGATCATGCGCACCCAGGCCGGACGGATGTCGAAACTCATCGACGATCTGCTGTCGCTCTCGCGCATCGAATTGCGCCAGCACGTGCGCCCGACCGGCGCCGTCGATCTGGCAACGTTACTGCGCGAGGTCAACGAAGGCCTGCAGACCCAGGCCAAGGAAGCCGGCGTCGTCGTGTCGCTGGCCTTGCCGGAGCAGACGACCACGGTCACCGGCGACCGTGATGAACTCTACGAAGTCTTCGAAAACCTCATCGATAACGCCATCAAGTATGGCGGCGACGGTGGCAAGGTCGACGTGGCGCTGACCACCCTCGCGAGCCGACCCGGTTATGACTTCGCCGTCACCATCACCGACTATGGCGCCGGGATTCCGGCCGAGCACGTGCCGCGCCTGACCGAACGCTTCTATCGAGTCGATGCTGAATCGAGCCGCAAGAAGAAGGGCACAGGGCTTGGCCTTGCCATCGTCAAGCACATCCTCAATCGCCACCACGGGGTGATGACGATCAAGAGCCGGCCCGGCGACGGTATGCGGGTGGAAGTGCTGCTGCCCCGGTGAACGGGTCACAAATCCCCCTGTGCAAAGGCGCTTTGACATAAATCGATTCGGTATCAGTAGGTTAACTTGTCACAAGACGGTTACAAAACTGACATACAAGCGTTAGCTCATCGCCATAGGTTGCGCCCTGTTAGAGGCGAGCCGGACAGAGACCGGATACGCCGACCGGGATTTGAACCCACTCTTCTCCGAAAGGGAAACATCATGAAAACCGCACTCATGGCAGGCGTGACCGCAGCAGCGCTCAGCCTCGCGCTGGCGGGCACTGCGCTGGCCGCCGATATCTCGGGCGCCGGCTCGACGTTTATTTATCCAGTTTTTGCCAAATGGGCCGATACCTACAAGACCAACACCGGCACCGGGCTGAATTACCAGTCGATCGGTTCGGGCGGCGGCATCAAGCAGGTTGAAGCCAAGACCGTGACTTTTGGCGCGACCGACAAGCCGCTGGGCGATGACGAACTCACCAAGAACGGCCTTGTGCAGTTCCCGATGGTGATGGGCGGCATCGTGCCGATCGTCAACCTCGACGGCGTGAAGCCGGGCGAACTGGTTCTCGATGGCCCGACGCTTGCCGGCATCTTCCTCGGCACGATCACCAAGTGGGACGATGCGGCGATCAAGGCGCTGAACCCGAAGGTCAAGCTGAACTCGGCTCCGATCGTTGTCGCGCACCGTTCGGACGGTTCGGGCACCACCTTCAATTTCACCGACTACCTCGGCAAGAACTCGCCTGAGTTCAAGGACAAGGTCGGCTCGGATACGGCCGTTGAATGGCCGATTGGCGTTGGCGCCAAGGGTTCTGAAGGCATTGCCAACACCGTCAAGCAGACCGCTGGTTCGATTGGCTACGTCGAATATGCCTATGCCGCCCAGAACAAGCTCTCCTATGCCGACATGAAGAACGCCGACGGTAAGGTTGTTTCGCCCTCGATCGAGACCTTCGCCTCGGCCGCGGCCAACGCTGATTGGGCCCACGCCAAGAACTTCAACCTGATCATCACCAACCAGCCCGGCGCCAAGAGCTGGCCGATCGCGGCCAGCACCTGGGTGCTGATCCACGCTCAACCCGAAGACGCTGCCGCCGCCGGCGAAGCCCTGAAGTTCTTCGCTTGGGCTTACACCGACGGCAAGGCCGAAGCCAAGGCTCTCGACTACGTCTCGATCCCCGATGCGGTCGTAAAGCAGATCGAAGCGAGCTGGTCCGGCATCACCTCCGGCGGCAAGCCGATCTATACCGGGAAGTAATTCCCAGGCTGAATTCGAAGCGGGCGGCCCGGTCGCCCGCTTCATCATCCGGACCCATTTGGAGTTTCAACGACAATGGCCGCCACCACTGAGATGCTTGATCGCGCCCGAGGCGCCCGCGCCGGCAGTGCCCGTCGCTCGCTCATCGAAGATCGCGTCTTCTACTTCATGACACTGATCTCGGCGGTGCTTGTCGTAGCCCTACTGGTGGGGGTGATTGTCTCGCTTATCATCGGCTCCTGGCCGGCGCTTTCCACCTTCGGGCTGTCCTTCGTCTGGACCGAACGCTGGAGCCCGGTGAAGGAAATCTTCGGCGCGCTTGCGCCCATCTACGGCACCATCGTCACCTCGCTGATCGCCATGATCATCGGCATTCCAGTGAGCTTCGGCATCGCCATCTTCCTCACCGAGATCTGCCCGCAGCCGCTGCGCCGCCCCATCGGGGTTGCGATCGAACTGCTCGCGGGCATTCCCTCGATCATCTACGGCCTCTGGGGCTTCTTCGTGCTCGCGCCGTTCCTGCAGAGCACCGTGCAGCCGTTCCTCATCGGCACCCTCGGCAACTTGCCGGTGATCGGCGTCCTGTTCGGCGGCGCGCCCTACGGCATCGGCCTCTTCACCGCCGGTATCGTGCTGGCGATCATGGTTCTGCCGTTCATCACCTCGATCACCCGCGACGTGTTCCAGACCGTGCCGGTGCTGCTGCGCGAAAGCGCCTACGGCATGGGCATGACCACCTGGGAGGTGGTCCGCCACATCGTCATCCCCTATACCCGCGTCGGCCTCGTCGGTGGCATCATGCTCGGCCTCGGCCGCGCCCTGGGCGAGACCATGGCGGTGACCTTCGTCATCGGCAACTCGCACAACATCTCGGCATCGCTGATCGCTCCGGCCACCACGATTTCCTCGACCATCGCCAACGAATTCACCGAGGCGACCGGCGACCTTTATACCTCGAGCCTCATCGCGCTCGGCCTCATCCTGTTCGTCATCACCTTCGCGGTTCTCGCACTGGCCAAGCTGATGCTCGGCCGCACCGAAATCGCTTGAGAGGGCGCGCCATGTCCCTGAGTTCCAGCCGCAAGACGACAAACACCGTGGCCCTGGCTCTCGCCGCGGCCGCCACCTTCGTGGGCCTGTTCTTTCTCGCCGCCATTCTGGTGACCCTCATCGTCAAGGGCTTTTCGGCGATCTCGCCGCGCATCTTCCTCGAGAACACCCCGCCGCCGGGGTCCGATGGTGGCCTGCTCAATGCTATCTTCGGCTCGGTCGCGATGACCGCGATCGCCATCATCGTGGCGACGCCGATCGGCATCCTGGCCGGCACCTATCTCACCGAATATTCCCGCGGCAGCCGGCTGGCCGAAGTCGCCAAGTTCATCAACGACATCCTGCTGAGCGCCCCCTCGATCATCATCGGCCTCTTCGTTTATACGATCCTGGTGGTGCCGTTTCACCACTTCTCGGCCTGGGCGGGCGCCGCGGCGCTGGGCATCATCGCCCTGCCGGTAATCAATCGCACCACGCAGGACATGCTGGCGCTGGTGCCCAACGAACTACGCGAAGCGGCGGCCGCTCTTGGCACGCCGCGCTGGAAGACGATGACGCATGTCATCTACCGCGCCGCGCGCAGCGGTATCCTCACCGGCGTGCTGCTCGCCATCGCCCGCGTGACCGGCGAAACGGCGCCGCTGCTCTTCACCGCCCTCAACAATCAGTTCTGGAGTTCCAACCTGGGCGCGCCGATGGCCAACTTGCCGGTGGTGATCTTCCAGTTCGCACTCAGCCCCTATGACGATTGGCAGAAGCTCGCATGGGGTGGCGCTTTGATCATTACCGTCACCATTCTCGCCCTCAACATCATCGCCCGGTCGCTCGCGGGCGGCAGCAAATCGCAATAAGGATTGGCAGGTCATGGACATGTTAAGCTCAAACTCGGTCGGCCGAGCCGCAGCAGCGACTGCGCCAGGCGTTGCGAGGGAACAGCCGATAAAGGTCGAGATCAAGGACCTGCACTTCTTCTACAACAACGGCTTTGAAGCCCTCAAAGGCATCAACTTGCAATTGCGCGACAAGACCGTGACCGCCTTCATCGGGCCGTCGGGTTGCGGCAAGTCGACATTGCTGCGCGTCCTCAACCGCATTTATGACCTCTATCCCGGCCAGCGCGTTACCGGTGAGGTGCTGCTCGACGGCCACGATATCCTCTCCAAGAGCGAGGATCTCAACCGGCTGCGCTCGCGCATCGGCATGGTGTTCCAGAAGCCGACCCCCTTCCCGATGTCGATCTACGAGAACATCGCCTTCGGTATCCGGCTCTACGAGAAGGTTCCGAAATCCGAGATGGACGGCCGCGTCGAAGCCGCGTTGCGCAAGGCGGCGCTGTGGGACGAGGTCAAGGACAAGATCAGTCAGAGCGGCTTGGGTCTTTCCGGCGGCCAGCAGCAGCGTCTCTGCATCGCCCGGGCCATTGCGGTGAAACCCTCGGTGCTGCTGCTCGACGAGCCGGCCTCGGCGCTCGATCCGATTTCGACCGCCAAGGTCGAAGAGCTGATCGAAGAGCTGGCCTCCGACTATTGCATCGCGATCGTCACGCACAACATGCAGCAGGCGGCGCGTGCATCGCAATTTACTGCGTTCATGTACCTTGGCGAGTTGATCGAATTCAACCGCACGGACAATATTTTCACGGCGCCCGTCAACAAGCGGACCCAGGACTACGTGACCGGCCGCTTCGGCTGATCGCGAGCACTTTAAAAGGACAGGTCCAATGCCACTCCAGAGTAGCGAACACCTGATTTCGTCTTATGAAGGCGAACTCATCCAACTCGCCGAATACATCTCCAGCATGGGCGGACTTGTCGAGGCGGCGATCACCAATGCGACCAATGCCCTGCTGAAACTCGATCATCCCCTGGCCAACATGACCATTGCCGGGGACAAGCAGATTGACGAGATGCAGCGCAAGATCGACGAGATGGCCGTATCGATGATCGCGCGTCGCCAGCCCATGGCGAGCGATTTGCGCATGATCATCACCTCGATCCACGTGGCCAACGACCTCGAGCGAATGGGCGACATGGCCAAGCAGATCTCGCGGCGCTCGCTGCAGATCGAAGGCCTCAGCCTCGCACCGAAATTCTACAATGGCGTCAAACACATGACCGATCTGGTGCTGCGCCAGGTCAAGGCCGCGCTCGATGCCTATTCGACCCGCGATGCCACCAGCGCCGTGGACGTCTGCAACCACGACGATGAGATCGACGCGCTCTATACCTCCCTTTTCCGTGAACTCCTCACCTACATGATGGAAGACCCACGCCTCATCACGCAGTGCACGCACCTGCTGTTCTGCGGCAAGAGCCTCGAACGAGCAGGCGACCATGCGACCAACATCGCCGAGGCCGCCTACTATCTCGATACCGGGAGGCAGCTTTCCGCCCAGGTGGAAGAACTGCATCGCCAGCAGCCTAAAGAATAAGCCCCAAAGCCTACGGAGCAATCTGATGCCCGCGACCATCATGATCGTCGAGGACGAAGCCGACTTGTCACTGATGATGCGGTACAATCTCGAAGCAGAGGGATTTACCGTGCTGTCCGCCCTGAGCGGTGATGAGGCGGCCGATCGCATGCGCGATGCCACGCCCGACCTTATTCTCCTCGACTGGATGTTGCCTGGCCTATCGGGCATCGAACTCTGCCGCCGCTGGCGGGCACGCGAGGAAACCGCCCGCATTCCGATCATCATGCTCACCGCGCGCGGTGAGGAAGAGGAGCGGGTGCGCGGCCTTGCCACCGGCGCCGACGACTACGTGGTAAAGCCGTTCTCGATCCCCGAGCTTCTGGCCCGCATCAACGCCTTGCTGCGCCGCGCCAACCCGCAACTGGTGACGACGCTGCTCAAGGCCGGCGATCTCGAACTTGACCGCACCAGTCACCGCGTCCGCCGCTCCGGCCGCGAGGTGCATCTGGGGCCAACCGAATACCGCCTGCTCGAATATCTGATGCGCCATCCCGGTCGCGTCTATAGCCGCGAGCAACTGCTCGATGGCGTCTGGGGTAACGACGTCTATGTGGACGAACGCACCGTCGACGTGCATGTCGGGCGCCTGCGCAAAGCAATCAACCGCGGCCGCAACCCAGACCCCATCCGCACCGTCCGCGGCGCCGGCTACTCCTTCGACGAACGCTTTGCCGCGATGAGTTGAGGCGGGGCGGGTTCGGCTCGGCGCACGCCACCTTGTGCGGTTTCTTCATCCAAGCCGTCACTATCCCATGTAGCCGTCATTCCCGCCCGCGCGGGAATCCAGTACCCCCTGCTTGGCGGTTCTCGCTCAGCGGACCCTGACTATCGCGGAGGCTACTGGATACCCGCCTGCTCGAATGACGGGTGCTTCTGGCTGTCGCCATTCCGCCACCACAACAAAAAGGGCGCCAGTGGCGCCCCAAATCGTTTCCGTACCCGAAAACCTATCGCCGCTTTTTGTCGACCTGATGGTAGGCGCGGTGCGAGTGGAACTCGCAATAGGGCTTGCTGTCCTCGGAATGCTGGCCGCAGAAGTAGAAGTCCGGCGACAGCGGGTCGCCGATCGGCCACTTGCAGGTGTGTTCGTTCAGTCCCAGCAACCCGATTCGTTCGTTGACCGGAATAAAGACTTCCGTCACCTGCGGCGCGACATAGGCCTGGGGTGCGAACTCTTCGGAGATTTTCAGGGCCGTGGCGCCGATCATCGGCGCATTGACCATGGTCCGCTGCTTCGACATGCCACCCATCGAACTGCCGCGGCTGCCGCTGCTGCTGCCGACGCCCGAGGGTGCCGAAACCCGGCGGCTGCTGTTGCTGCGGGGCGTGGTACGCGCCCGCGGTGCGGAATTGGCCGGCTTGGCTCGTCCCGAAAGCTTCAGCCGGTGTACTTTTCCGATCACCGCATTGCGGGTGACGCCCTCGCCCAGTTCGCTAGCAATCTGGCTGGCGGAAAAACCCTCCATCCAGAGTTTCTTCAGTAGTTCGACGCGCTCATCCGTCCAGCCCATCGACTGTACTCCCAATGGCCTCAAAAAATACAGACTCCTTCTTCCCGCCGCTGCAAGATGCAAACAGCCGAAACTCTACGCATCGTAGGTCGAAAGAGTCCGCCACACGAGATATCGTGTCCCAACGCCTTGGATACTACACGGGCCACGGAATCTGTGACAAGAGTCCTCGCCCGGTTTCCCCCGTTAATACCTGGTAAAGCGGTGAGCCGCCGAAGCGTGAGTCAAATCAAACCTTTGCGGGCAAAACATTGACTTTCATTGGGGTTGGAGCCTATTTTGAAGTACCGACGCGCCGCCGAAGGGCAGCGCGTTTTTGATTTTTGTGGGGCTTTTGCAACACTTTGCCACCCGGCCCGCGACCAGGGATTGCCGAGTTTCCCGGCGCCGGTCCGGATCGTATTGACCGGCCAAAATGGCCTGACGAAAGGAAACTGCCATGTCTGCGCTTTACGGCACATACGCCCGGTCCGATCTCGCTTTCGAGCGGGGCGAGGGCGTGCGCCTATACGCGCAGGACGGCACCGAGTATCTCGATTTCAACTCCGGCATCGGGGTCAATGCGCTCGGGCACGGCGATCCCCATGTAGTTGCGGCGCTGAAGGCGGGTGCCGACAAAGTCTGGCACACGTCTAACATCTTCACCATTCCCGAGCAGGAAAAGCTGGGGCAGCGGCTGGTCGAGGCCACCTTCGCCGATGCAGTGTTCTTTACCAATTCCGGCACCGAAGCCGTCGAGTGCGCCATCAAGACGGCGCGGCACTATTTCTTCGACAAGGGCCAGCCGGAACGCTTCGAGATCATCGCCTTCACCGGCTCGTTCCACGGCCGCACCCTGGGCACCATCGCCGCCGGCGGCAATCCGAGCTATCTCGAAGGTTTTGGCCCGGCGCTACCGGGTTTCAAGCACACCGCCCCGGGCGATCTCGCCGCCGTCGAAGCGTTGATCACCCCGGCTACCTGCGGCATCCTGATCGAGCCCGTGCAGGGCGAGGGCGGCGTAACCGCTATGCCGGCTGAGTTCATGCGCGGCCTGCGCGAGCTCTGTGACCGCAACGGCATGCTGCTGATCCTTGATGAAGTGCAGTGCGGGTACGGGCGCACCGGGCGCTTTTTCGCGTATGAATGGGCCGGCATCACGCCCGATATCATGGCGGTGGCCAAGGGCATCGGCGGCGGTTTCCCGCTCGGCGCCTGCCTTGCCAAGGGCGAGGTTGCCAAATCCATGGTGCCCGGCACCCATGGCTCGACCTATGGCGGCAATCCGCTCGCCTGCACCGTCGGCAACGCCGTGCTCGACCGGATACTCGGGCCCGGTTTCATCGCCCATGTCGATGAGGTCAGCCAGCGGCTGGCCTGGCACCTGCAGCAACTGCAGCAGCGCTTCCCGCAATTTGTCGTCGAGTTGCGCGGCAAGGGCCTGATCACCGGCCTCAAGATCACCCCGCCGGTGCGGGATTTCGTGAACCGGCTACGCCGTGATCATCAATTGCTGGCCGTCGCCGCTGGCGACAACGTGCTGCGCCTGCTGCCGCCGCTGACCATCACCGAGGCCGATGTGGAGGAGGCGGTGGCCAAGATCGCCGCGGCGTTCACCGCGATCGATGCCGAAGCCAAGTCCGTCCCCGCGATCGACTGACCCCGGCGCCATCGGCGCCCTTTTCAACCGGACTCAACAAAAATGACCGGAATAACCAATTTTTCTACTCCCCGGCATTTCCTGACGCTGCAGGATTTTTCCGCCGAAACCCTGCGCGGCATCCTGGATTTTTCCCGCGACCTCAAGACCCTGTTCGCCAAGGGCGAGCGCCCGCCGCTGCTGCAGGACAAGGTCTTGGCGATGATCTTCGAGCGCGAAAGCACCCGCACCCGCGTCTCCTTCGACGTCGGCATGCGCCAGCTCGGCGGCCAGACTCTGATGCTGACCGGCCAGGAAATGCAATTGGCGCGCGAGGAAACGCTCGCCGATACGGCGCGCGTCATGTCGCGCTATGTCGATGCCATCATGATCCGCATCCTCGACAATGACGACCTGCTGGAGCTGGCCGGCGCCTCGAGCGTGCCGGTGATCAATGGCCTCACCCGCCGCTCGCATCCCTGCCAGGTGATGGCCGATATCCTGACCTATGAGGAACATCGCGGCCCGATCGGAGAGGCGAAGATCGCCTGGGTCGGCGACACCAACAACGTCATGGCGTCCTGGGTGCATGCCTCGGCCCTGTTCGGCAATCAGTTCACCATCGCTTGCCCGGAAGAGTTCGGGCCCGACCAGGCCATGCTCGCCGATATCCGCAAGGCCGGCGCCAATGTGAAACTGACGGAAGATCCGCACGAGGCGGTCGCCGACGCCGACCTCGTGATCACCGACACCTGGGTGTCCATGGGCGATACCGACGCCAGCGAGCGCCGCAAGGTCTTGAAACCCTACCGCGTCGACACCAGACTAATGGGCGAAGCGGGCAAGGACGCATTGTTCATGCATTGCCTGCCGGCGCACCGCGGCGACGAAGTCACCGACGAGGTCATCGATGGACCGAGATCAGTAGTCTTCGATGAAGCCGAAAATCGTTTGCACGTGCAAAAGGCGATCCTCTGCTGGGTCTTCGGTATCGAAGCCCTCTGACGCAGCTTTCGTCACCGTGCTCTAATCTTTGGACCGGGGTGAGCCCGGAGAATGGGGCATCATGGCTCAGACGCAACTATCCAACTATGGCCTCGATCGCGCTGAAAGCGGCGATGACGTCGCCGTGCCGTTCACCCTCGAAAGCCTCGACGCGCGCGGCCGCGCGGTGCGGCTCGGCCATGCGCTCGATTCCATTCTCAATCGCCACAGCTATCCTGCGCCCGTCGCCCGCTTGCTGGGCGAAGCGGTGGTGCTGGCGGCGTTGATCGGCTCCTCGCTGAAGTTCGAGGGCAAGTTCATCATGCAGACCCAGACCGATGGGCCGGTGAACCTGATCGTCGTCGATCTGGACGCACCCGACGGCCTGCGCGGCTATGCCCGCTTTGACGCCGATGCCGTGGCCGCCGCGATCGAATCCGGCCAGACCAGGCCGGGCGAACTGCTCGGCAAGGGGCACCTGGCGATGACCGTCGACCAAGGCTCGCACATGGAGCGCTACCAGGGCATCGTCGCGCTCGAGGGCAATTCCCTCGAGGAAGTCGCCCATACCTATTTCCAGCAATCCGAGCAGATTCCGACGCTGGTGCGCATCACGGTGGCCGAATTCGCCCGCCGCGGCGACCCGCGTCCGACCTGGCGTGCGGGCGGCGTCTTGGTGCAGCACATGCCCAAGAGTGGGCAGGCATCGATGCGGGACCTGCCGGGCGACGGCGATTTCGACAACCTCGAAACCGCTGATCCGCACTTTGTCGAAGACGATAACTGGACCCGCACCAAATCGCTGCTCTCGACCCTGTCGGATGCCGAACTGGCCGACCCCGACCTGTCACCGGAGCTCTTGCTGTTCCGCCTTTATCACGAGACCGGCGTGCGCGTGTTCGACCCCATCGCGCTCGAAGAACGGTGCACCTGCTCGGCCGATCGCATCGAAGCCATGCTGCAGCAGAGCTTTACCTCGGAAGAGCGCGAGGAAATGGCGGTCAATGGCGAAATCGAAGTGGTCTGCGAGTTCTGCTCGACGGCCTATCACTTCAAGCCGCATGAGTTCGAGACCGAGCACTGAGGCAGGGCATTCCCTTCGGGCTTTACCGGAGAACCCCATTTCCTCCTCGGCAAGAGCCGCATACCCCCACCCCTGACCCCTCCCCGCAAGGGGGAGGGAGACACTTACGCTGTGCCCCCTGCTGAGCGGCGGAGGCTCCAGCGACCCCTCCCCCTTGCGGGGAGGGAAGGCGGCAGCAAGGGTGGGGGTGAGAGGCTCTTGCCGGTTCCGCTAGGCGGTTCTCTGTCAGGGCACGATGCGACGGATTGAGGGCTCCCTCACACCTGATCCAGCC
>JAQGKB010000054.1 GCA_028290345.1 Hyphomicrobiales bacterium
GCTTGCGCCGTCCGATCCGGTCCCCGAGCGTGCCCATGGTGATCATGAACCCAGCGAGCATGAAGCCGTAGATGTCCATGACCCATAATTGCTGCGCGCTATCGGCATGTAGCGCCTCCCCGATATGGGGCAGCGCCAGGATCATCACCGAGACGTCGATGGAGACCAGCAGGCTCGGCAGCGCCAGCACCGCCAGCCCGGTCCATTCCCGCAGGCCGGCCTTTTCGCCGGCGGCGACATTGGTTTCTGAACGCGACATGACGATGTCCCTTCTGAATGATGGATTGCTGGCTCAGTCGATCAGTTGCCCAAGAACTCTTCCAGAACCGGAACGATGCTCTCGGGCGTTGGGCCGTGGTCCTGCCCGGCCAAAATCTTGCGCCGCGCGTTGGGCAGTCGTCCCGCGACCGCATCGGCCGCCGCAGGCATGAACGGAAAACTCGCATCGCCGGTGATAACCAGCGTCGGCGTCGAAACGTCCGCCCACTTCCCCGCTGGAATGCCCTTGCCGGTCGAGACCGGCGCCATGATCAGCGTGTCATAGGCGAGCGTGGGCGCAATTGCCTCCATGCCCGCCCAGACCGGGCTTTGGCGCATACCCGCGATATGCTCGTCCGGAATGCCGATGCCGGCGCGCAGGAATGTTCCACCGCCGCGCCACGCTTCCCTTCCGCAACAAGTGCGGCAAGTTCGGCGGGGAAATCGCCCTGATAGGCCGGCCCGCTCGCTTCGAACTTCAGCGGCGGCTCATAGAGCGCGAGCTTCCCGATCGACAGGCCCTTGGCAGCCGCTTCGAGCGCGAGCACGGCGCCGGACGAGCTGCCATAGAGCATTGCGGTGCCGCCCACCGCCGCGATCAGTGCCTCGATATCCTCGATTTCGCGATCGATTGCATAGGCCGCGGTATCGCCGCTCTCGCCGCGACCGCGCCGGTCATAGTTGATGACCGTGAACCGGGCCGACAGGCGCTCGGCGATCTCGTCGGTGCGGCGATCGAAGCGACGATATTGCATCGCGCCGCCGACGAGGATCACCGCCAGGCCTTCGCCCTGTCGATCGTAGCCGATGGTCGTCCCGTCGCGTGAAATAGCAATGGCCATGATAACCTCCTCTCCCAATGCGTCCTTGTGGGCGGCCGCGGTGAAGTCGCGGCCGCCAAGGTCTTCAGCCCTGTGCCACCTGCCGCTTCAACTCCTCGCCGAGTTGGTCCATCAGCCAGACCGTGCCTTCTTCTCGCTGCTTGACGTTGTCGAGGCCATCGAGATAGGCGCCCATTTCGGTCACCACCATGTGGGTGCCACTGCCCTCTGGTTTCAGCTCGATCGTTGCTACCGACACCGAAATCCGCTCGTCGTTGAGCGCCATCTCATAGGTGTAGATGATGCGGTTATCAGGCACGATGTCCTGGTAGCGGACATCGAGCGAGTAGCTCTTCCCATCGGGCCCGGTACCGCTGTTGAATTCCCGGCCGCCGACCTTGAATTCGAAGATCTTCGGCGCGTTGTCCCCACCCGGCGCGCCGAACCAGCGGGCTTTGATCTTGGGATCGGCCCAGGCCGCAAAGACGCGAGCGGGCGTGGCGGGGTAGCTGCGTTCGACGACGAAAGTGCCGTGTGCAATGGAACGTTCAGTCATTTTGATTTTCCCTTTTTGGATGTTGTGGTCGGGTTGAGAATTTGGCCGAGCCGGTCGAGCCGGCGCTCCCAGGCAGCGACTTGCGCCGCGATCAGCACGGCGATGAGCCTAGGCATTGGCCGGCTCCGCGCCGTAGCGCAGCATGACGACACCGGATTTGAACGTCCGCGTCTCGGTCAGCCGCAGGCTTGAACTTGCTTCAGTCGGTCCGAACATCGGCTTGCCGCCGCCGAGCAGCACCGGCTGCACATAGACCATGTACTGTCGATGAGGCCGAGCCGCATGGCTTCGGCGGCAAGGCTCGGGCCGCCGATGGTAATGTCGCCACCCGGTTGCGCCTTGAGCCGGGCGATCTCACCGGCAACGCCGTCGCGCATCAGCCGGGCGCTATCTCCGACGCTATCCAGCGTCCGTGAGAACACGATCTTGGGTTTGCTGCGCCAGATCTGCGAAAATTCGACTTCAAAATCCTGGCGGCCGATCTGGCTTTCCGGCGTTCCCCAATAGAGCATCGCCTCGTAGAGCCGGCGTCCGTAGATGAACACCTCCGCCTTGCGCGCCTCCTCGTTGGCGTGCCGGTGCAACTCCTCGTCGATCAGCACCCAGTCGAGATCGCCGTTGCGGCTTTCGATGAACCCGTCGAGCGAGACCATCATCGCGAAGGTCAGCCGTGCCATCGTCACTCCTCCAGCGGCGCCCTGTTGGTTAAGCATGCACTTAAGTATCTTGGCATGCGGAGGTTGTCAACGGGGCGCTGGTTGAGGAAAGACTGGACTTACCCGGATAATCCGGGGAGTGACGGTTTCAATTGAAAGCTGGCGATTTTCGCAGGGCTACAAAATAGAACCGTCATCGCCGGTTTATCCGGGCAATCCAGCCTTTGCCGCCCCCACCGCTCGTCACCCTCGCGCTTGACGCGAGGGCCCAGACTTCGTGCGGTCGTGCTTGCCACCAGTCTGGGTTCTCGCGTCAAGCGCGAGAATGACGACCGAGGGGGCGTTGGTTGAGAAGAAGGCTGGACTACCCGGATAAACCGGGTAGTGACGGATTCAATTGAAAGATGGCGATCTTCGCAGGGCTACAAAACAGAACCGTCATTGCCCGGTTTATCCGGGCACTCCAGCCTTGCCTTCACCCAGCCCCAGCCCCCTACTTCTCCTCCGCCCGCTCGACCCTCAGGTTATCCCAATAGTCCACCCGCTTCTTGATCTCGCGTTCAAAACCGCGCTCGTTGGGCTGGTAGAAATCCGGGCGGTTTTCGCCGCTGAGGCTCTCGGGGATAAACTCCTGGCCGGAGAAGGCGTCGCGGGTATCATGGTCTTACTGATAGCCGGCGTGATAGCCGAGGTCCTTCATCAGCTTGGTTGGCGCGTTGAGGATGTGCATCGGCGGCGGCAGCGAGCCGGTTTGTTCCGCCAGTTGCAGCGCTGAATTGAACCCCATATAGGTCGCGTTCGACTTCGGCGCGGTCGCTACATAGGTGATCGCCTGCCCCATGAACAGCCGCCCCTCCGGCCAGCCCACCCGCTCGAAGGCGTTCCACGCCGCAATCACTTGCGGCATCGCCTGCGGATCGGCCATGCCGACATCCTCAGAGGCCGCGCAGGCCAGCCGCCGGAAGATCGTGCCGGGATCCTCACCGCCCACCATCATCCGCGCCGCCCAATACAGCGCCGCCTGCACATCGCTGCCGCGCAGGCTCTTGTGGAAGCAACTCAGCAGGTTGTAGTGCGCCTCCTGCCCCTTATCGTAGATAGGGGCGCGCTTCTGTACCGCCTGGATCAGCCCCGGCACGTCCAACGGTTCGCCGGTATGAAGCTCGAACAGGTCTTCACAGAGTCCGATCAGATAGCGCCCGTCGCCATCCGCCATGTCGATCAGCGCCGCGCGCGCTTCATCGGTCAGCGGCAACCGCTGGCCGGCATGCGTCTCGGCCCGATCCATCAGCAATTTCAGCGAATCCGGCCCGAAGCGCTTCAGCGTATAGACCTTGGCCCGCGACAGCAGCGCTGCCACCAGGCTGAAACTCGGGTTTTCCGTCGTCGCCCCAATCAGGATGACCGTGCCATCCTCGACATGCGGCAGCAGCCCGTCCTGGGTCGTGCGGTTGAAACGGTGCAACTCATCGACGAACATCGCCGTCTGCCGGCCACCCGCGGCCCGCAATTGCTTGGCCGATTCGATTACCTTGCGCAGGTCGGCAATGCCCGACAGCACCGCCGAGAGCTGCACGAATTCAAGCCCGGCTTCCCGCGCGATCAGCCGGGCGATGGTGGTCTTGCCCACGCCCGGCGGACCCCAGAGGATGAAGGACGATAACCGCTTGCTCGCCAGCATGCGGCCGAGCGGACCATCCGGCCCCAGCAGGTGATCCTGCCCGACCACGTCCGCAAGCTTTTGCGGGCGCAATTCCTCGGCCAGCGGCCTTGGCGCCACGGCTTCGAACAGGCTGTCGGTCATGTTGTCTCTGGCGGCCACCCGGTCGGCTCCCATCTCGGAAAATCAGAAAGCACGATAGGCCTTTGGCGGGGTCGCCAGAAGCCTATGCGCGCAATATCGGCGTGTTTTCCGGCACGCCACCCGATCAGCCGCCGATGAATGAGCGAATGACCTGGCCGTCTCGCTGGATGACGACCTGCCACCCGTTTGCGCCTTGCGAGGCGATCCGCTTGAACGTGCCCACATCAGCTATATTGGCACCGTTGAGGTTCAGCACAATATCGCCGGGCTTCAGGCCAATCTGTTCGGCCGGTGAGCCGGTCGCGACGTCGGTGACCACCACGCCCTTGGCGTTGAAGGGCAGGCCGAGGTCCTGCGCCACGGCCGGGTTCAGCGCAGTCGCCGTCGTTCCGGAAAAGCTGGTGTTGCCGGTAATTTGCGCCGTCTGGCCGGCGCCAGACTGGGGCGCTGCCTCGAGCGGCAGTTGCGTCGTCGTCTGCTGGCCGCTGCGAACGTAGGTCAGCTCCGCGGTCCCGCCGATCGGCTTGGTGGCGATCCGGTAGTTGAGCGCCTGCGGTTCATCGATGCTCGTGCCGTCGATCGAGACGATCACATCCCCCGACTGCAGCCCCGCCTTCTGCGCGGGACCACCCGGAGCGACTTCGGTGATCAATGCGCCATGCGGCGGAGTGATGTTCAGGCTATTGGCGATATCGCTGCTGACGGTTTGCAGCCGCGCGCCCAGCCATGGCAGCACCAACTTGCCGCCATTGACCCCGGCATTCGCTACTGTGCGTGCCATATTAGCCGGAATGGCAAAGCCTATGCCCACCGAACCGCCGGACTTGCTGAAGATGGCGGTATTGATGCCTACGAGTTGGCCGTTAAGGTCAACCAGCGCGCCGCCGGAATTGCCCGGGTTGATCGCCGCATCGGTCTGGATAAAGGCCTCGTAATTGCTGCTCTCGATCCCAGTCCGCGCCAAGGCGGACACGATACCGCTGGTGACCGTCTGGCCGACGCCGAACGGATTGCCGATCGCCAGCACCAGGTCGCCGACCTGCAGATTGTCGGAATTGGCAAATTTCAGCGACGGAAAAGTCTTGCCGCCGCTCGCCTTGATCCGCAGCACGGCCAAGTCCGTCTTCGAGTCGTTGAGCAGCACATCGACCGGATACTCCGTTCCGCCCTGCAGCGCGACTCTGACGTCCGTAGCTCCGTTCACGACATGGCTGTTGGTGATGATGATGCCGCTAGGATCGATGATCACGCCCGAACCCAGCGATTGGGACTCGCGCGGCCGACTCTGCATCATCGGCGAATTCTGGCCGAAGAGCTGACCAAAGAACGGGTCGTTGGCAAAGGGGGAAGTGCTCTGCTGGGTGATGGTCGTCGCATAGACGTTGACCACCGCCGGCGCCACCTGCTTCACGACCGGCGCAAAGCTCAACAGCGTTTGAGGCCGGCCCTGCGGCACCTCGCGCGGCTGCACCGGGATCGTAGAAGCGGCGAGTTGGATGTTCGTATTCGGCTGTACGATTTGCGCGACCGGCGGAATGGACTGCACGGCAGCGGTGAACCTCTGTCGCAACTGCGGATAAAGACCAACACCGAGCGCGATGACTAGAATGAGAAGCAGACCTGCAAGAGAACGGCGCGACATGCCGGATACTCCAAACACTGTTGTTGGCGCCAAATGGCACCGCATTGAACTCAGCCCCGCGGGGAAAAGGTAGGAAAGCTCTCTTCCACATAAAAGAAGCCGCGACAAAATACAGCGGCTGCACTGGATCCAGCCCCGTCCCGCCTCGGTTTCTGGACGTGAGCATCACGATTCTGTCGCCATTAAGGTGTTGCAAAACTGCTTTTAAACTGAACGCAATAATGATTTGCGACGCGCGCCATTGCCCCCTATATGCAGCGCTCGTTTTTCCCTCAGCCAGAGGCCAGGTTCCATGACAACCGAGACCGTCTACCCGAACACCTCCGCGCTGATCGCCAGCGTAGACCCGGATTTTCCGAGCTTCCTGTTCTCGGAACGGGAGCTGCACCGGGCCACAAAGGTGTTCAAGAAGGGCTTCGACGGCCTCCTGACCTATGCCGTCAAGTGCAATCCCTCCCCTCACATCATCAAGCAGTTGCACAGTGAGGGCCTGAAGGCTTTCGATGTCGCCTCCAATCGCGAAATGGAACTGGTGCGCGAGTTCGCGCCGGGCTCCGCCATGCACTACAACAACCCGATCAAGAGCAAGCGCGAGATCGAACGCGCCTACGAGGAATTCGGCGTTCGCTCCTTCACCATCGATCACCCGCAGCAGCTCGATCAGCTCGCGGCAGTCGTGTCGCCGTCGCGCGATATCGAGGTCACCACGCGCTTCAAGGCCGGCAAGGCACTGAAATCCTATGATTTCGGCATCAAGTTCGGCGTCATGGAACAGGGTGCCGCCGAAATCGTCTCGCTGGTCGACCAGATGGGCTATACCCCGTCCCTCTGCTTCCATGTGGGCAGCCAGTGCGAGGACGCCTACGCCTATGAGCGGCACATCGCCGCCGCAGCCTAAATCTGCGAAGAATCCGGCATCACCTTGAAACGGCTCAACCTTGGCGGCGGCTACCCGGCCCCCTACCCGACCAGCGAAGCGCCGCCGATGGACTATTATTTCGAGACCATCTCGACCGCCGTGAAGGACAATTTCGGCAAGTCCGGTCCCGAGCTCATCATCGAGCCAGGCCGGGCCCTCGTGACGTCGTCGACGTCGCTCCTGTTGCGGGTGAAGCACCAGCG
>JAQGKB010000057.1 GCA_028290345.1 Hyphomicrobiales bacterium
ATCACGAGCGCGCGCGGGCGGCGGGACTACGTCGGATGGTGGGGCAAAGCGAGATCATGGAGCGGGTATATCGTGGATCGGGGGTGGGGTGTCAATGGGCGGGCAGTGCCTCGGGCCTCCCCTTCCCCAACCCTCCCCGCAAGGGGGAGGGTGCCCGCAGTGCATATGGCACGCTCGTCGACCAAAACTCCGCCCAGCACCCTCCCCCTTTCGGGGAGGGTTGGGGAGGGGGTGCCCCTACTCCGCTGCCTGCGACACCACCAATTCCCGCTCCCAGGTCAGCTTCGGCGACCGCGCTGCCCTCGTCTCGTCCAACCGGCGACGTGGCGCCTTCATCGGCGCGGCGGTAAACCGCGTCACGTTGCCTGCCTTCGCGTCGGCGGCCAGATCCAGCATCACGTCACAGAAGCGGTCGAGGGTTTGTTTCGGCTCGCTTTCGGTCGGTTCGATCAGCATGGCGCCGTGGACGACCAGCGGGAAGTACATGGTCATCGGGTGGAAGCCCTCGTCGATCAGCGCCTTCGCGAAATCGAGCGTCGTGACGCCGGTGCCTTCGAGGAAATGATCGTCGAACAGCGCCTCGTGCATGCAGGGCTGGTCGCCGAAGGGCGCGGAGAACGCTCCCTGCAGGCGAGCCTTGATGTAGTTGGCATTGAGCACAGCGTCCTTGGCGGCCTGCGCGAGGCCGTCGCCGCCGTGGCTGAGCATGTAGGTCAGCGCCCGCACATACATGCCCATCTGGCCCTGGAATGCCGTGATGCGCCCAAGGTTTTCGCCTTCGCTATGCTCGACCAGTTCGAGCCCAGCGTGGGCCTTGCGCACGAACGGCACCGGCGCGAACGGCGCCAGGGTCGCCGAGAGCACTACCGGCCCGGCGCCCGGGCCACCGCCGCCATGCGGGGTCGAGAACGTCTTGTGCAGGTTGATGTGCATGGCATCAATGCCGAGGTCGCCCGGCCGGACGACGCCCATGATGGCGTTGAAATTGGCGCCGTCGCAGTAGAAGAAGGCACCCGCCTTGTGCACCGCGGCAGCGATCTCGATCACCTGCGGTTCAAACAACCCGCAGGTATTGGGGTTGGTCAGCATGATGGCGGCAACGTCTGGGCCGAGCGCGGCCTTCACAGCCTCGACATCGACGGTACCGTCGGCGCGGGCGGCGATCGAACGCACGGTATAGCCGAGGAAGGCGGCGGTCGCCGGGTTGGTGCCGTGGGCACTTTCGGGCACCAGCACCACGGTGCGGTGCCCCTGCCCGCGCGCCCGTTGCGCGGCCTGGATGGCCATCATGCCGCAGAGTTCGCCATGCGCGCCCGCCTTGGGCGTCAGGCACACCGCCGTGGTGTTGGTCAACGTCATCAGCCAGTGGGCCAGTTGCTGCATCAGCTCGAGCGCACCCTGCACGGTCGAAACCGGCTGCAGCGGATGAATGTCGCCGAAGCCGGGGAGCCGGGCCATCTTCTCATTGAGCCGCGGATTGTGCTTCATGGTACAGGAGCCCAGCGGATACATGCCGGAATCGATGGAATGGTTGAGCCGTGACAGCCGCACGTAATGGCGCATCGCTTCGGGCTCGGTAAGCCCGGCCAGATCGAGCGGCGTCTGCCGGGCGAAGCCGCCGAGGCGGCTGCTGTCAATGTCCACATCGGGTAGATCGACGCCGGAGTGTTCGACGTCGCCGATTTCGAACAGCAGCGGTTCATTGGGCAACAGCGCCGAGCCGGAGGTGGAGGCAAAACCAGATGCGCCGATGCCGGTGGGCCGGCCTTGTGTGTTCATGCTCATGCGAGCACCTCTTTCAGGCCCTGGCAGAGCTGGGCGATATGGTCGTCGGTGGTGAGTTCGGTCGCTGCGAGAACGACGAGGTTGGCGAGTTCCGGTCGGTCCGGTTCAAGCCGGGAGACCGGTACGCCGCCCAGGATGTTCTTGCGGGCCAGCGCCTCGATCACTGCGGCGGCGGGTTGGTTGAGCTGGATCGTCATCTCATTGAAGAACGTCCGGTTGAGCAGCTCGACACCGGGGACTTTGCCCAAGGCATCGGCCAGTGCGCAGGCCCGGGAGTGGTTCAGGCGGGCCAGTTTTGTGAGGCCAGCCTCACCTAACAGTCCCATGTGGATGGAGAACGCCAGCGCGCAAAGCCCTGAATTCGTGCAGATATTCGACGTTGCCTTCTCGCGGCGGATGTGTTGCTCGCGGGTGGAGAGGGTCAGTACGAAGCCGCGCTGGCCGTCGGCATCCACGGTCTCGCCGCAGAGCCGGCCCGGCATCTGGCGCACGAACTCCTTGCGCGTGGCCAGCAGGCCGACATAGGGGCCGCCGAAGTTCAGGGCATTGCCGATCGACTGGCCCTCGGCCACTACGATGTCGGCCCCCAGCGCACCCGGCGCTTCGATGAGGCCGAGCGACACCACTTCCGTGACCACGACGATCAGTAGCGCGCCCTTGGCGTGGGCGGCGTCTGCGGCGGCCTTGACATCGCGGAGGTGGCCGTAGAAATCCGGCGTCTGCAGCACGATCGCGGCGGTCTGGTCATCGATCTTGGCGAGCATGTCGCCCCGGCCGGTCGGCGAGGCGTCAAGGCATAGGAGGTCTGGTCCATCGCCGAGATAGGTGCGGACGACATCGCGATAGTGCGGGTGAAGTCCGCCCGAGAGCACGATGCGGTTGCGCTTCGTCAGGCGCTTGGCCATCAGCACCGCCTCGGCGGTAGCGGTCGAGCCGTCATACATCGAGGCATTGGCGACTTCCATGCCGGTCAGGTGCGCCACCTGTGTCT
>JAQGKB010000079.1 GCA_028290345.1 Hyphomicrobiales bacterium
CGTAAATGGCGAAGGTCGCCTGCCAATCGGCAGCAACGCCGTCGAGAGCCTCCTTGGAGGAGGCGGAGCCGCCGACGATGACTGGGTAGATCCGGGCGTTGAGCTGCTGCAGCAGTTCGGCATATTCCGGTACCGCCCAGAAGTCCTTTACCTTGAACATGGTCTGGTAGAACGCTTCGTTGTAGGGCGTCTTCTTGCGGAACGCCTCGGAGGACAACACGGCCGCCGAGCAGGTGTAGCCGCCAAGATCGGCCCATTTCTGCTGCACGTCGTCCCGGATGAACCACTTGAGGAACTTCATCGATTCCTCCTGGTTCTTGGAATAGGAGACGATGGAGATGCCCTGCCCGCCGAGTGCCGCGAACTGGTCCCCATAAGGGCCCGGAGGGTTGGCGAAGAACCCGGTGCTCTTGGCGTGCGGGTTGGTGGCTTCGTTGAGCAGCGAGGGCAGGAAGGCGAAGTAGTTCATGCTCATCGCCGCCAGGCCTTCGGTGATGGCCTGGTTGTCCTCGACGAAGAAGGTCTTGGCCCAGCCCGGAGGGGTGAACTTGTAGAGCTCCTTGTAGGCGTCGAGCGCCTCGACGGCCTTTGGCGAATTGACGATACCGTCAACCTTGTAGGTCGAATAGTCACCCATGTCGCCGCCATAGCTGAAGAGGGCATTCTCGAAGCCCATGGCCATCGCGTCATAGGAATTGTCGGTGTAGACCGCGATGCCGTAGCGCTTCTGATCCGGACGATAGAAGAACTCGGCGATGTCGCGGAGCTGCTTGAAATCCTTCGGCACAGCCAGATCGTAGCCGTATTTGGCCTTGAAGGCGGCCATTTCCTTGGGGTCTTCGAACCAGTCCTTGCGATAGGCCCAGCCTACTGCATCGCCCTCGAGCGGAATGGCCCAGTACTTTTTCGAATTGCCGGGATATTCGGCGTAATACTTGACGGTGGCGGGCGCCATCAGGTCGGCGACCTTGTTGTCATTGAAGAACTGCGTCAGATCCACGTAGTGGCCGCCGGTCGCGCCGGCACCGAGCCATTGGCTGTCACCCACGACCATGTCGTAGCTATCGCCATGGGCGTTGAATTCGGTGAAGGCCTTGGTCTGGAAATCCGACCAGGGGGTGGTTTCCACCGTGATCTTGACGCCGGTTTCCTTCTCGTACTGGTTGACCAGTTCCTGCAGATAGTTTGCCGGGTCCCATTCGGCCCAGAAGATCGTCAACTCGGTCGCATGCACCGTGGTGCTGCAGGCCAGAGCCATACCAATACCGGCTAGAATACCTCCAAACATGCGCATAGTGGTTTCCTCCCGAGCGCGTCTATTTGATCGATCTACCGTGATATGTACGTCGGCTCCCTTGGTCCTTCGGACCTTTCCTCCCCAATTTGCGACCGGCCATCTTCGGCTCGTTGTCGCGCGTAAATTGCGGTTGGAGCGGCGCTCTTCGAATACGAAGCAAGATTTTCTGGCAAGATTTTCTGGCAAGATTTCCTGCCAGTCCGGCAAGCAGCACCGTATGTTGCGGGCTTGGTAGTCCTCCTCTGCTTCTCTTTTTCCACATGCGGCGTTTTGACGCAACATACGGACCATCAATACATTATTCGGTGTGCGGCGTAGTCTTGCTCGCCCGGCGCCTCGATTTAGCCGCGACAGGCTCGCTGGCGTTCTGCGACGCACCGGCGTCGGCAATGGCCGTGCGGATCAGCGCGCGTGCCGCCCATTGCGCGATCTCCTCGGTCTCGGCCTTGCCCAGGCCCCAGATGTCGCGCAGCACGATCACCAACTCGAGGCCGTAGACCAGCGACAATGCCTTGGCGAGCCGCAGGAATTCCTGCTCCGACAGCTTGTCGCGCAGCGGCGCGATTGCCTGCTGCAGGATCTCCACCCGGTGGCCGCGCTTGAAACGCGGTTCCGGCCCCAGTGTCCCGGCCTGACGCCGCGCCCATTGATCGAGCGATAGTTTCAGCGCCGCCTTGAAGGTGGCCTCGAATTTGGCGATGCGCGGCATGGAACTGGCCAGCAGGTCAGCCACGCGCTCTTCGGTGTCGGTGGAGGCGGATTGCCATTCGAGGATCGGCCCCAGCCCCTCGTCGACGGCGGCATGCACTAGGGCCGCCTGGCTGGTAAAATAGCGGTAGGCGGTGGCGCGGGATACGCCCGCGGCTTCCGCGACATCGGTGACGGATGGGGTTATCCCGGCTTGCATCAGCCGCACGGCAGTATCCAGCATGAGCCGCCGGGTGCGGGCGCGCGGACCGCGCATTTCGCGGGAATTGAGACTGGTTTCCTGAATTGGGACGTTCATATCAAAATGATACGCACATCTCAAAATGCTTTGCAATGGGCGGTTTCCTCTGACAATAGAGTCAGCGGGATCGCTCGGACCCACGCGGATAAGCGCGGCGGGGTGAGCGGATCGTGAGGGCAACGGGTGAAGCGGATCTACGTGGTCGGCACGGCGGATACCAAGGGCGAAGAACTCGCCTACCTGTGCCGCGTGATCCGCAGCGCGCGTGGCACGCCGCTGCTGGTCGACGTAGGAACGCGAACGCCGACGATTGCGGTGGATGTTGCTGCCGCCGAGGTCGCAGCGCACGGGCCCGACGGGGTCGCCATCCTCGCCGGTTCGGACCGGGGCACGGCCGTCGCTGGGATGGCGGCGGCCTTTGCTAGCTTCATCCAGGCCCGCGACGACATCGCCGGCATCATCGGCATCGGCGGTGGCGGCGGCACCTCGATCGTCACCGCCGGCATGCGAAAACTGCCGATCGGTTTGCCCAAGCTGATGATCTCGACGCTGGCCTCGGGCGATGTGGGTCCCTATGTCGGGGTCTCCGACATCATCATGATGCCGTCGGTCACCGACATGGCCGGGCTCAACCGGCTGAGCCGGGTGATCCTCGGCAATGCCGCCGAGGCGATCGTGGCAATGAGCGCCCGGTCGGTGCCTGTCTCCGGCGGCAAGCCGGCCATCGGGCTGACCATGTTCGGCGTGACGACGCCCTGTGTCACCGCCATCGCCGAACGGCTGCACCCCTACTACGAGACCATGGTGTTCCACGCCACGGGCACCGGTGGGCGCACCATGGAGATGCTGGTCGAGAGCCGGATGCTGGCCGGGGTGATCGATATCACCACCACCGAGATCTGCGATCTGCTGTTCGGCGGCGTCTTGCCGGCCGGCGAGGACCGGCTCGATGCCGTCGCCCGCAGCGGGGTCCCCTATGTCGGATCGGTGGGGGCGCTCGACATGATCAATTTCTGGGCGCCGGAAACGGTGCCCCAGAGGCACGGCGATCGGCTGTTTTACCACCACAACGCCAATGTGACGCTGATGCGCACGACCGCTGACGAGTGCCGGCAGATCGGGACTTGGCTGGGACGCAAGCTCGATGCGTGCGAGGGGCCAGTGCGCTTCCTGATCGCGGAAAAGGGGGTTTCAGCCCTCGATATCGAGGGTGGGCCGTTCTTCGACCCAGCCGCCGACGCAGCGCTGTTCGACGCCATCGAAGCCGGCGTGCACTGGACCGGCAACCGCCGACTGTTGCGCCTGCCCTGCCACATCAACGACCCTCAGTTCGCCGAGGCCGCGGTTGCGGCGTTCCGCGAAATCGCACTTTAGGAGACTACAATGGCCGCCATTGCCCGCGCGGAACTGCTCGCCAAATTCCAGGACATGATGGCGCGGCGCGTGCCGATCGTCGGCGGCGGGGCCGGCAGCGGGCTTTCGGCGAAAGCCGAGGAAGCGGGCGGCATCGACCTGATCATCATCTACAATTCCGGCCGCTATCGCATGGCCGGGCGCGGCTCGCTCGCCGGGCTCTTGGCCTATGGCAATGCCAATGAAGTGGTGAAGGAGATGGCGCACGAGGTGCTGCCGATGGTCAAGCACACCCCGGTGATCGCCGGTGTCAACGGCACCGACCCGTTCATGCTGATGCCGCAGCTGCTCGGCGAACTCAAGGCGATGGGTTTTTCCGGCGTGCAGAATTTCCCCACCATGGGCCTGTTCGACGGCGCCATCCGGGCCGACTTCGAGGCGACCAACATGGGCTATGGCCTGGAGGTCGAGATGATCGCAGCGGCGCACGCGCTGGACCTGCTGACCACGCCGTACGTCTTCAACCCGGACGAAGCGCGCGCCATGGCGGCGGCGGGGGCCGACATCATCGTGGCGCACATGGGCCTGACGACCGGCGGCGCAATCGGGGCGACCAATGCCAAGACGCTGGACAGGTGTGTCGTCGAAATCGACGCCATCGCGGAGGCGGCGCGCGGAGTGCGCAGCGACGTCATCATCCTTTGCCATGGCGGCCCGATCGCCATGCCAGACGATGCCCAATACGTGCTGCAGCGCACCCGGAACTGCCACGGCTTCTATGGCGCGAGCTCGATGGAGCGGCTGCCGGTTGAGCGCGCCATCGCAGTGCAGACGCAGCAGTTCAAGCAACTCAAGTTCTAGGGGCGGCAGGGAAAAATCATGGCGGAACGCAATTTCAACTATGCGCAGGATGTCGAGACGTTCGGGTTCGATTGGGGCCGGCTGGCGCTGACCTGCGGGCCGAAGCTCAACGGCGCCAGCCAGTTCAGCGCCGGCGTGGTCGACCTCGGCAAGGGACAGGGGCATAGCCGCCACAACCATCCGGGCGCCGAGGAGATCATCTTCGTGATCAAGGGCCATGGCGAGCAGATGGTGGAGGACCAGGACGGCAACCCGCAGGTGCAGCAGGTCGGGCCGGGCTGCACCATCTTCGTGCCCAACAGCCGCTTCCATTCGACCATCAATACCGGCGACGAGCCGATGCAACTGTTCGTGGTCTATTCGCCTGCCGGACCGGAAGAGGCGCTTCGGGAACTGCCGGATTTCCGACTCATCCCGCCGTCGCGCTGAGTTTTGCGGCACGCGCTTCGAGCGCAGCGAAGGAGAACGGCGCGATCGGCATTGCGGTTTCGCCGGTGAGCGCCAGATCGGCCAGGATTTCGCCGATGACGCTGGCGAACTTGAAACCGTGGCCCGAACAGGGCGAGGCGAGAATGACGTTGCGGTCTCCCGGCAGGAAATCGATGAGGAAATCCTCACCCGGCAGCATGGTATAGCGGCAGGTGATATAACCGGTGGCATTGCCGGCGGCGGCCGGCAGGCGCTTGGCCATGAAGGCATCGATCACCGCGCGGTCGGCAGCGTTGACCGGCGGATTGGGCTGTTC
>JAQGKB010000081.1 GCA_028290345.1 Hyphomicrobiales bacterium
CGCAGGCCTTGCTAATCGGCGAAGGCTTTCTCGAGGGAGCACCTTGCGCGCTGGTGCTGGGCGACAATTTGTTTTTCGGGCACGATCTAATCAGGCTGCTGGCCCGGGCCGACCGGCGCGCCACCGGCAGCACGGTTTTCGCCTATCACGTGCATGATCCGGAGCGGTACGGCGTGGCCGAGTTCGACGACGAGGACAATGTCATCGGCATCGTCGAAAAGCCGCGGCAACCGCGTTCGAACTATGCGGTGACCGGGCTCTATTTCTATGACGAGCGCGCGGTAGGATTCGCCCGGTCGCTACTGCCGTCTGCACGCGGCGAACTGGAGATCACCGATCTCAATCTCAGGTATCTCGAGGCCGGCGACCTGAAAGTCGAGCGCATGGGGCGCGGTTATGCCTGGCTCGATACCGGCACGCACGACAATCTGCTCGAGGCCGGGCAGTTCATTGCCACCATCGAAAAACGGCAGGGGCTGAAGATCGCTTGCCCCGAGGAAATCGCCTGGCGCGCCGGGTGGATCGATACCGCGGCGCTGCGAAAATTGGCGGAGCCGCTGGCCAAAAGCGGCTATGGGCAGTATTTGCTGCGACTGCCAACCGAGTCCGAGTGACCATGCCCGCCACGCCCCTTGCCATCCCCGATGTGATGCTGTTCGAGCCGAAGATTTTTGCCGACGCGCGCGGCGCTTTTTTCGAGAGCTTCAACGTCCGCGAGTTCGAAGCCGCCACGGGCCTGCAGCGCGATTTCGTGCAGGACAATCATTCGGTTTCGGCCAGGGGCGTGCTCCGCGGCCTGCACTATCAGGCCGCGCCTTATGCGCAGGGCAAGCTGGTCCGCGTCGTGGTGGGCGCCGCCTTCGACGTCGCCGTGGATATCCGGCGCAGTTCGCCGAGTTTCGGCAAGTGGGTGGGGGTCGAGCTCTCCGCCGAGAATCGGCGCCAGATGTGGATCCCGGAAGGGTTTGCGCACGGTTTCCTGGCGCTCACGGAAGGCACCGAGTTCCTCTATAAGACGACGAAGTACTACGCTGCGGGGAGTGACCGTTCGATCCGCTGGGACGACCCCGAGATCGGCATAAAATGGCCGATCGACGGCAGCCCCCTGCTCTCGCCCAAGGATGAGATTGCCCCTTCGTTTTCGGCCGCCGAGGTGTTCGACTAGAACACCGGGATCCAGCCAGTGGTGCCGGCGATATCAATGGCCAGCCATTTCTGCACCGTGGTATGGGCGCCAGTGGGGCCGAGCGAACCGAGGCTCGTGGCGACCGTGCCATTGGCGGCGGTCGCGCCGGCCGCCAGTTTGAGTTGGCCGTTGGACTTGACCCGAAGGGCCTCAGCAGCGGCAGCGCCGCCGGCCATGAGGCTCAGCACGTAGTCGAAATTCTCCGTGGCGCCGCCGATGTTGGTGGCGACAGCCTCGAGCTTCATGCCGATTTCGGTATTGTTGCCGGTGGCTGTCTCGACCTCGAATTCAAGCCCGGCGCCGATGCCGATGGCGGGCGTGCCGCTGGTGGTGTGGGTCAGCCGGAGTAGCGGCGTCACCGCTGCATTGGAGGCGTCATCGACCGCCACCGCGAGATTGCGAGCCGGCGCGGCGGCGCCTATTCCCACCCGACCGTTGCTCCGGTCGATGAGCAGCGCTTCCTTCCACACCGATCCGTCTGGGCTGACCTTGACGTGGAAATTGTCGTCGCCTGTGAGGCCGAATTCAGCCCGTCCCGAGTAGGCGTCCTGCAGCAGGAAGCTGGCGGTATTGGCCGCTGCCGACTTGTTGATGGTGACGCGCATATCGCCTGTGCCGGGCGTAACGTCGTCGTGCGAGAGAAGGATCGCATCGGATTTCACCGCAAGCTTGTTGGTGGCGTCGGCTGTGGCATTGACCCCGACCAGTGCCGCCGGATTGACGCTGCGCACCGCCGCCACGATCCAAGCCGAGCCGCTCCAGACGGCGAGCTGGTTCTCATCGATGATCCAGGCGCGCCAGCCGGGATTGGGCGGGTAGAACTGCCAGCCACCATCCTGGAAGGCAGCGATCTGCGTACTCTTGCCGGCCCAAGCGCCGGTGGCGCTGGCGGCGACGATGTAGCAGGCGCCGTCGGCGGGGGTCACCGGCGGCGCGGCGAGATCGCGGTCGACGATCACCAATTGCACCAGCGCATCGAGCGCGCGGATCGCCTCGTTGTGCGTAATGTGCTTTTGCGCCTGCGACGGCATGATGTAGGGCAAATTCAGGTTGGCGCTTTGATCCATTTTCGACGATCCCGGGCTGGCAATTGGGAGCATCAGGATATGGAGGCCAGCGCTGCCGTGGATAAGCGGCACAAAAAAGCGCTGCCGAACGGGTCGGCCGCGCCAAATCCTGGTCTGCCAGGCGCCTAGAAGCGTCGCGGGGCCTCGGGCTTGTTTTCGAGGATGGTGTCGATCTTCGCCATCACTTCGGGCGTGAGTTTCTGCTTGTCCTTGAGCGCGGCAAGATTGTCCTGCAACTGGCTGAGTTTCGAGGCGCCCAGGATCACCGTCGAGACGTGCTTGTTGGCAAGGCACCAAAGCAACGCCATGTGGTGGATCGGCATGCCGATCTCGGCGGCCAGCCCGGCGAGCTTTTCGATCTTGGCCAGCATGACGTGGCCATCTTCGCTCTCCCAGCGGGCCTTCAGCCACTCATAGCCGGGCAGGTTGAGGCGGCTGTCGTCGGGAATGCCCTTGTTGTATTTTCCGGTCAGCACGCCGGAGGCGAGCGGCGACCAGATGGTGGTGCCAAGGCCCATCAAGTCATAGAGCGGCAGGTAGTCGCCCTCGACCTTGAAACGTTCGAAGAAATTGTACTGCGGCTGCTCCATCGTCGGCGGGGTGATGCGCAAATCCTTGGCCACGGCCCAGGCCTCGGTCAGCTGCTGTGCCGACCACTCGGAGGTGCCCCAATAGCGCACCTTGCCGAGCGACACGAGGTCGTGCATGGCGCGCACGGTTTCCTCGATCGGGGTATCGATATCGGGGCGGTGGCAGAAATAGAGGTCGAGATAATCGACCTGCAGGCGCTTTAGCGCGTTGTCACAGCCGTCGAAGACGTGCTTGCGGCTGAGGCCGCGCTGGGTGGGCTTCTTGCCGCCCCAGAACACCTTGCTCGAAACGATGTAGCTGTCGCGCGACCAGCCGAGCTTGGTCAGCGCGGCACCCATCAGCGCCTCGGACTCGCCGGCTTCGTAGCCCTCGGCGTTGTCGAAGAAATTGATGCCTTCGTCATAGGCGTACGACATCAACTGCAGCGCGTCGCTCTGATCGACCTGGCGGCCGAAAGTGACCCACGAGCCGAGCGAAAACTCGCTGACCTGGAGACCCGATTTACCCAAACGCCGGTATTCCATCGTCTTTCCACTTCATCGTTGATCGGCTGCCATCCTCGGGATCGGCAGCACCTTGGAAAAATCGAAATGGACTAGAAATGCAGCCCGTCAGCTTTGCATCTTGCCGTGCAGCAGCATATCGACCGCATGCTCCATCGAGCCGGCGCGGATGATGGTGCCAGCGTTGACGAAGAAAATCTCGTCGGCGTTGTCGATGGTGTTGAGGCGGTGCGCGATAATTACCTTGGTGGTCGTCGCCGGCAGTTTTGTGAGGATATCCTCAAGTAGCTGTTCGGTGACGGTATCGATATTGGCCGTCGCCTCGTCGAGGATTAAAAGGTCCGGGTTGCGCAGCACGGCGCGGATGAAGGCGATCAGTTGCTTTTGCCCGAGGCTGATCGAATCCCCGCTCGAAGTGACCGGAGTTTCGAGGCCTCGATCGAAGCGCGTCAGCAAGCCAGCGAGATTGGCTTCGGCCAATAGGGCTTCGAGCTGCGCGTCGGTGAGGTCGCGATAGGCGGAGTTGCCGTAGAGGATGTTGTCGCGCACGGTGCCGGTGAAGAGGAACGGCTCCTGCAGGATGAAGCCGATCTTTTGCGCCCGCGCCTCGGGGGCGTAGGAGCGTATGTCGGTGCCGTCGAGCAGCACCGTGCCCGAGGTCGGGTCGTAGAGCCGGGCCATGAGCGAGGCCGTGGTGGTCTTGCCGCCGCCGGTGGGGCCAACGAGTGCGTAGGTCTTGCCACGTTCGAGGGCGAATTCGACATGGCTGAGCACTTGCTTGCCGTCCGGATAGCTGAACGACACGTCCTTGAATTCAAGCACCGCGGTCGAACCGGTCGGCTTGGCGGGAACGATCTTCATGTCGGTTTCGAGCGCCAGCACTTCCGAGATGCGGTCAAAGGCGGCGAGCGCCAGTTGCAGTGAGGACCAGACGGTCGCCAACTGCCGCAGCGGATTATAGAAATTGTTGACGTAAAGCAGGAACCCGATGAGCAGGCCGGTTGTCAGCTGGCCCGACGAGATCATCAGGATGCCGTAGGCGAGGACGATCATCTGGCCGAAATTGTAGGCGAGCCCGTAGATCGGCAAGAAAACGTTGCTGGCGATGCCGGCGCGCACCGATGCCGTGAAATTCGCCGTATTGGCCTGGTTGAACTTGTTGCGGAAATAATCCAGCCGGTTGAAGGCGACGATGACCTTGAAATTGGTCAAGCTCTCCTGGATTTCGCCGGAGAGGCCACCCAAAGTTTGCAGGCTCTTGAAGCTGGCGCGCTTAACCCACGGTGAGATCAACTGGGTTATGACCAGCACAACCACCGCCGGCAATAGGGCCGCCGCGCCGAGCCGGATATTCAGCACCAGCAGCAGGATACCCGCCCCCAGTATCAAAAAGCCGTTGCTGACGAACTGCATCAGCGCCTGGGCGAAGAACTGGTTGAGCTTGTCGGTATCGTTGTTGATGCGCGAGATCAGGTCGCCGCTCTTGTTCTGGTTGAAGAACGCGACCGGCAGGTCCTGCAGCTTGGTGAAGATGGCGTTGCGCATGTTGAAGAGGATGCGCCGCCCAACCCCGCCCATGGTGCGGGTCTGGATGTAGCTCGACCCCAATCCAACGAGGAACACGCAAAGCAGGATGCCGGTCCACATCAGCACGCCCGCGTAATCGCCATGCGAAATGTAGGTATCCACAGTGTGGGCGATGATCACCGGGGCGACCAGCGTGGAGCTCGAGGTGAGCAGAATCGCGACGACGGCGATCGCGATATTGCGCTGTTCGCCCTGGATCAGCGGCACAAGGCGCCTCAGCGCAATGAGCGGGGACTCCCGCCTGGTCTGCTGGTCCTTGATGTTAAGCTGATAGTTCATAGTTTTCAGTGCTCTGTTGCGAGCGATAGATCTGCACGTATTCAGGCGAATTGTGCATCAGTTCCTCATGCGTGCCGATGTCGAGCACCTGCCCCTCCATCAGCAGCACGATCTGGTCGTAGGTTTCGACAGGCGCGATTTTCTGGGTGACCGAGACAAGGGTGATCCCGGGGTAGTTGTTCGCGACATTGGCGAGGATCTTGCGCTCGGTGTTGCCGTCGACGCGCGCCGTGAAGTCATCGAGCAGCAGGATCTTGGGGTTCAGCGCCAAGGCGCGCGCCAGCATGATGCGCTGCTTTTGGCCGCCCGACAGTGACGTGCCGCGCTCGGAGACGATGGTATCGAGCTTTTGCGGCAGGGACTCGACGAACTCGCGCAGTTCGGCCGTATCGATGGCCTTCTCAATTTCCGCATCGCCGACGGTGTTGGAAAAGGCGATATTCTCGCGCAGCGTCAGGTTGAACAGCGAGCTGTCTTGGAAGACGAAACCGATCTGGCGATGCAGTGCCGCCTTCCTGTAGGCATTGATCGCCTTGCCGTCGTATTCGACGCTGCCGGAAGCCGGCTCCAGGAGCCCCGTCATTGCGTAAAGCAACTGCGTCTTGCCCGCCGCGGTGGGGCCGATGATCGCAGTGCGGGTACCAGCCTTGGCCGAAAACGAGACATCCTTGAGCGCCGGCTTGTCGCCATAGACGACAGAGACGTCACGGACGTCGATATCGCCGCGCAGTTCGGCTTCCAGGGTGCCGGTGTCCTTGGCCTCGGGAGCCTCCAGCACCACCAGCAGGCGGCCATAGGATGCAGTCGCCTGGGCGATGACGTTGCTCATGAAGCCGATAATCAGGATCGGGAAGATCAGGATGGCGAGGTAGGAGTTGAAGGCGGTGAAATCGCCCAGGCTCACCGTACCGCTGATCACCAGATGGCCGCCGAACGCCAGGATGATCAGCGTCGCGAGATTGGTCGCAAAGACGATCACCGGGATCAGTGCCGAGAACAGCTTGATGATCTGCAGCCCGAGGTTTTTCGCCTGGGTATTGGCGGCGACGAATTTTTCGTACTCGCTGGCCTGCGAATTGAGCAGCCGGATCAGCGACGAGCCGATGATGCTCTCGTTGATAACCTTGTTCAGCCAATCCAGCGCCTCCTGCGATTTGCGGAAGAGTTTGCGCACCCGCGTCAGCACCAGGAAGAACGTCACGGCGATGATCGGCACCACGATCAGCACCGCGAGCGCCAATTGCCAATCGATCAGCAGCAGCAGCACCGACGCGCCGATGATGAGGAAGAATGACGAGACGATCGAGGCGATCGCCTGCGATACGAAGGTCTTGATCGCATCCACGTCGGAGGTGAGGTTGGTCAAGAGCTTAGCTGGCGTGATCCTCTGGATATAGGCGTAATCCTGCACCGAAATCTTGGCCACCAGCCGCGTGCGCAGATCGCGCGCCACACGCTCGGAGGTAAAGGTCTGCACGATCGACTGCAGGTAGGTGAGGACGAATATTCCGGCTGCGGCGAAGAAGAATTGCAAGATTACGCTGGGCAGGTGGAAATCGCCGGCCGCATATGTGTCGATCGCGCGGGCAAGAATCTGCGGCACCAGCAAGTTGAGCCCGTTGGCCAGCACCGTCAGGGCGACGAGCATGCCGATCCACACCCGGTAGGGGCGCAAAAGGGCGGTTAGGCTGGGCTTTGCAGCTGTTTTTGTGCCAGGGGCTTTGGTGGTCATCAGCGCTACAGATTTTCGAGCTTCATCGGCTCCGCGTCAACGCAGCTTAGCCCATCGCGCGGGATGTAGCAGCCCGGTAGGTGGGAGAGAAGGAGATTTTTGGACTAGCTGGCCGCATGCCTCAAGTGATCAGCCCGTCGATCGGCTTGACCCCGATGCTATCGGGAAAGACTTGCGCCGTGAGCGTGCGGTCGGACACGCCGAGATGGTCTCGGATGACGCCCTTGAGGATGGCGCGAACGTCGGTCGTCGGGGCGAGGTCGCGGTTCTGGTAGAGCTGGTTTGGCTTCAGCCCCGGCCAATCCGCGAGCACCCGGCCGCCCCTTACCGCGCCGCCGAAGAGGAACGCCGTGGTGGCGGTGCCATGGTCGGTGCCTTCGTTGCCGTTGATGGCCGCCGTGCGCCCGAATTCGGTGAGGACGGTGATAACAGTGTCCTTCCACACCGGCTGCAGTCCGTCCGCAAGGGCGGTCATGGCGCCGTCGAGCGCCGCCAGCAGGCCCGAAAGCCGGCCGGTCTCGGCGCCTTCGTTGGCGTGGGTATCCCAACCGTCATAGCTTAGCACCGCAATGCGCGGCCCCTCGTCCTGCAGCAACAGTTTGGCCGAGCCGGCGGCGACCTGCCGGAAGGACGCGGCGACGCCGTTGTCGCGCTTGACCGGATTGCTGCCGTCGCCGGCAAGCTTGTCAGTGGCAATGCCAGCAGCGAGGATCTTGCCGAGTTCGGGGTCCTGCTGGGCATAGAGATCGAGCAGGCGCTGCACCGTGTCGGCACCGGCGGGGCGGAAATCGGGCGGCGTCCAGGTTAGCGTCGGCGCGTCGCCCCGGAGAATCAGCGGCACGGTTGCAGTGGCGGCAAGGCCAGTGACGGGACGGACGCCATCGCCTTTCGGCATCACCGCGGCGAGCCGGTTCATCCAGCCGGTCTGGCTGGCCTTCGGCCCGGTCATGCCGGTTTCGAGCACGTCCTGGCCGTCGAAATGCGAGCGGTCGCGATAAGGGGTCGCGGCCGCATGGACGATCAGCGCCTCCCCCTTCTGGTAAAGATTATGGAACCTCGGCATGGCTTCGTTGAGGCCGAAAAAGCTGTTGAGCGGCAGCGTCTTGCCATAGCCGCCCGTGCCGATGGCAAGGTCGCCGCGCAGCGCTGGATAATCCGGATCGCCGACCGGGGGCACGACGGCGAGGCCATCCATGGCACCGCGCAGGATGATGGTGAGGAAGCGCGGATCGCGCCCCTGCCCCGCGAAGGAATGCTTCGGCATCGCGGCCCAGGCCACGAAGGCACCGCTGCCGGCGAGGAACACGCGCCGGCTTGGACAGAGCAGTGCGTCCCTGATCGGGGAGCGGGTCACGGTCACCTCCGTTGGAATTCCGGGCTCATCAACAGCAAAGCAAGCGCTTGCCCGCGGCTTTCAGCCCGATCGATGGCGGTCTTGGTTTCCGGCGAAAGGGCCGGTCCGAGCACGTCGCTCGCGAGTTGCCGCGGATCGCCCGCACCCTTGGCCTGCCCCGCCATCAGCTCGGCGGTATCGACCCGGATCGCCATGGCGTCGGGCGCCAGCCAGGTGGCGGCATCATCCTTGAAGCCTTGCGGCGAGGGCGGATTCCACAAGGGCTGGCCCAGATCGGCCAGAGTGCGGACGATGAAATTCGGTTTTGCCTCAAGTTCCAGCGCACGCACTGCGGACCAGAGGAATTCCTGTGGCGTCTTCAGCTTTTTTGCCGGCGCGGCCCATGAGGCCGGGTGATCGAGCAGCGCCAGGGTCACGGCCCGCAGATCGCCTTTGGACCGGGTAAAGGTATGGGCAAGCGTATCGACCAGCGCCGGATCGGGCAGGTCGGCGACGAAGTAGCGGGCCAATTTATCCGCGACATGGCGTGCCGTGGCCGGGTTCGCGACGAGATCGGCGATCACGGCCTCCCCCTGGCCGATTCCGGGCTGGCTGTAGAGCTTGCCCATGACGGTTTGCGGGCCGGGTTCGTGCGCCTGCTTGTGGAAGGTGAAGCGGCCATGGTCGGCTGGGGGCTTCTGGTTCTGGCCAAAGCTCCAGCCAGTGAGGATCTTGGCGAAGGCGGTGACATCGGCCTGGGTATAGCCGGCATCGACGCCAATGGTGTGGAGTTCCATCAGTTCGCGGGCGTGGTTCTCGTTGAGCCCCTTGCCGTTGCGCTGGCCCTGTGGCGAGTCCGGCCCGATCGAGGTTGCGTTGTTCAGCGAAACCAACATCGCCGGATGCTTGGTCGCCGCGAGTACCATGTCGCTGAAGCGCCCGAGCACATGGGGCCGGATGGCTTCGCGCTCGAAGGCACCGGCAAGGCCGCGCACGACTTCGCTGCTCGCCGCCTGCACCGCGAAATGATTGGCCCAGAACCCCACCAACCGCTCGACGAAGCCGATGGGGACAGTGCGTATGCGTTCGAGCCGCGCGGCGATCTCGGCCTGCATGAGTTGCTGGGCGCCAGCGACACCGGGCAGCGAGAACTTGCCGTTGCGATCGATGTTGGCGGTTGGCCCCAAGGTCGCGGCCATGCTGGGGTCGGAGGCGGCGGGCGCTTGCCGCGCCAGCTTGCGGGCCTTTTGAATTTCGCGGATCTGCGCATAGGCAGTGACGCTGTCGGTCAGCCCGGGATCGTTGAGCAGCGCTGCGTCGGGGGCGGATATTTCAGCAATCAGCGCTGCCTTGGCGCTGCCCCGCAGGCCGGCGATATCGTCGGGACGGGGGCCGAGCCCGAAGCGGGAATAGGCCAGGTATGCGTCCTCAACCGCCAATGCCAAGCCCTCCACAGACCGCCGAATCTCACCAGCAACGCCTGAGGAACAAAGTAGCAGGCCGGGTCCGGCGGGACCCTTTCCGGAAGATTAATTTTGCGGGGACACGGATGGCGAATCGACGCACCTCCGATGCAATGCGGAAAAAGCGGGCAGCATGGATCGGTGGCTAGTTGGCAGGCATTGACGCGCGCAAAGCAGGCGCTAGGAATGGAAGAAACTAAATCTGGAGTCCATCGATGAAACCTCTTCAATTCCGCGCGCCCCGGCGAAGCGTGGGACGACTTGTGGGGCTGCTGGCCACCGTGTTCCTGACATTTGCCGGCCTGGTGACGGCGGCGCACGCCGATCCGCTGAAGATCGCCATGATCCTGCCGGGGCCGATCACCGACAACGACTGGAACTCGGTCGGCTACAACGGATTGCAGGCGGCATCCAAGGCGCTGGGTGTCGAAGTCAGCTACGCCGAGAACGTCTCCGATGCCGATGCAGAGCGCGTGTTGCGGGATTTTGCGCAGCGCGGCTATGGGCTGATCTTTGCGCACAGCTTCTCGTTCGGCGACGCGGCGCTCAATGCCGCGGACGACTTTCCCAATACGGTCTTCATGGCCGGTACGGCCTCGAAACTGACGTCGAACCTGGGCACCTACTCCAACCCGGACTACCAGGGTGCCTATCTCACCGGCATGTTGGCCGCCGGCGCCAGCAAGAGCGGAGCGATCGGCTGGGTGGGCGGGATGCCCGCGCCCAACATGCTGGCCAACCTTCATGCCTATGAAGCCGGCGCCAAGGAGATCAATTCCAAGGTCAAGGTGATGCACACCTTCATCGGCAGCTGGTACGACCCGCCCAAGACCAAGGAAGCCGCGATCGCCCAGGTCGAACAGGGCGCCGATGTGCTGAGCGCGCAGGGCGTCGGCGTGATCGATGCGGCTGTCGCCAAGAGGGTCTACGCGCTTGGCGCCATGACCGACCAGAACCATCTCGGACCAAACGTGGTGCTGACCAGCGTTACCTGGGACCTCGGGCCCCTGATCACCGATGTGGCCAAGGCTGTGATGCTGAAGACCTGGAAGAGCGCGAACTTGTCATACGGGATTTCCAAAGGCTCGGTGCAGCTGGCCGATTTCCATGGCCTCGACAAGAACATCGACCCGGCGGCGATGAAAAAGATGCTCGACAGGATGGCGGCGATCAAGGCAGGCGACTTCGTCGTTCCGCTCGATACAACCAATCCCGATTGATCCATCAGCGATCCGATCCGGCCGTGACGGCCGCCGCCGTCTCCATGCGCAATATTCGCGTGCAGTTCGGCTCCGTCATCGCCAACGATGCCGTCGATTTTGACGTCCAGCCGGGTGAGATTCATGCCCTGTTGGGCGAGAATGGCGCGGGCAAGACGACGCTGATGCGTGTTCTGGCGGGGCTGCTGCAGCCGCAGGCCGGCGCCATCGTCATTGACGGCAGGACCGCCGTGATGAAATCTGCGCAGAGCGCCAGTGCGCTGGGCATCGGCATGGTGCATCAGCACTTCATGCTGGTGCGAACGCTGACGGTGGCCGAGAACATCTGCCTCGGATTGCCGAACGTGAGGCGCTGGTTTCCGCGGATCGACAGGATCGA
>JAQGKB010000093.1 GCA_028290345.1 Hyphomicrobiales bacterium
CACCGGCAAGCTTACCGTCAATCTGGACGCCAAGACCGTGGAAGTGGACGGCGCCCGCGTGCATCTGACCGGCAAGGAATATCAGATGCTGGAACTTCTCAGCTTGCGCAAGGGCACCACCCTGACCAAGGAAATGTTCCTCAACCACCTCTACGGTGGCATGGACGAGCCCGAACTCAAGATCATCGACGTCTTCATCTGCAAGCTGCGCAAGAAGTTGTCTGTCGCCACCGGCGGCAAGAACTACATCGAAACCGTTTGGGGCCGCGGCTACGTGCTGCGCGAGCCAGACGAGAACGAGATCTATTCCGAAAGCGCCTGAGCCAAGCCCTTACCGTTCGCAGTTGCGGCGAACCTGAGAGACCCCGTGCGACCCCTCGCGCGGGGTTTTTGTTTCCGCTGCCGCTCGCTATGATCGTACAGGGGATTGGAGGCGCCGATGCTGAAGTTGCTCGCTTGTGCACTGCCTTTGGCCTTCGCCATGGTGCCGATCGCCCGAGCCGATGATGCCGAATTCGGCGGCTTTGCTGAGACCGCAGCCACCGGCGCCTACCAAACCGATCATCCCGCGCCGCTTCCGCCCGGCACCATCTCCTCGATCCAGGCCGGCCCGATGCAAATCGTGTTCGAAGCAACGGACCTCGTGGAAATCCAGAAAACCTTCGGTGGCACCGTGCACAATCAGGGCGAGGCTGGCAGCCACGTCATCTGGATCTGCTACGGGCTGGGCCAGCAGACAGCGTGGTTCTATTCCGATGGCGAGATGGCGCACGGGACGGTGTCGCTGGTCGCCCTCGAACAGGGCGCGCCGCTGGCCAAATGGGGCTGCGCCGCCGCGCCTACGAACCTTACCGCGCTCGATTTCAAGGTACCTGGCATCGGCGCGTCCACCAGTTCTGTCACGGATCGCTTGGGCAGCAGCCCGCCCGATACCAACGGCCGCTTGGCTTATGTCGGCGACACACCCGTCGACGGCTCGGAATCCGTAAAATACCAGGAACTGGTCTTCGAGGCCCACGAGGGCCTGATCACCGCCGTCGCCGCATCGCAGATCACCATCGACTAACGCCTAGCCTGCCTGGCGGAGAACCTGCGGCAGGAATTTGCTCTCGAGGATGTCCCGATCGAACGGCTTCATCATGTAGTCGCTCGCTCCGGCTTTCAGCGCCAGCGCGATCTGGCCGATATCGTTCTCAGTGGTGCAGAACACCACCCGGGGCTTTTCGCCGCCCACATAGCCACGCAACAGCTTCAAGAACTCGATGCCGCCCATGATCGGCATCTGCCAATCGAGCAGTATCGCGTCGGGCATCTCCTGGCGGCACTTGTCGAAGGCTTCCTGGCCGTCCTCGGCTTCGTCGACGATGAAATCGATGTCCTCGAGAATGCGGCGCGCCACTTTGCGCACCACACTTGAATCATCGACGATCAGGCAGGATTTCATCACTGGGGTCCTGGATTGGTCGGGCGTAAACTATCTCCACCGCCCAGTATCGCCGAGAAACCCCTATGATTGGTTAGCAAAAACCGTTCAAGCCGCCACAACCACGGGAAGCGGAGTTGCGGTGAATACGAATTCCTCGTTCTCGATGCCGATGTGCAGCGCCATATTGGTCATGCGCGCCAGAATACCGGTGTAAAACGGCTGGATGCCGCGTGCGTCGACCCCCTCCTCCGGCGCACCGGACAGCAGCCCCTCGGCGCCAGAGGGTATCAGGGTTTTGGGCCCCTTGGCGGTAAAGCGGAAATTCTCGTTGCCCGCGCTGCCTTCGATCCTGGCCATCACCGCGCCGCCGCGCGGCACCGATCCGGCCGCGATCAGCAGCATGTTCATAAACAGCTTTGCCTTGTGCTTGGGCAAAAGGATCAGCGGCACCTGCCAATCGAGTTCGGCCTTCTCGATCTCGAACAGCAGCCGCGCCACACGCTCGCACTCGCGGGTATCGAAATCCGTGCCGGCCGTCGATGAGGCACCGTAGGCGAGCCGGGCGAACTCGAGTTTCACCCGCGATTGCTTCGCTGCGTTGGCGATGAGATCGCGGGCGAATGGGGCCATTTCGGCCTGCGTCGGATCGGCGAGCACTTCGAGCCCGTTGCCGATGGCGCCAACCGGATTGATCAAGTCGTGGCAGACGCGGCTGCAGAGCATGGCCGCAAGGTCGGTGGCTTTAAGCTCGATGATGTCGGCCATGCGCAGTCTCCGGAATTAGAATCATTTACGTGCAAGTTTACCGAGAAGCCCCCTGGAGGCAATCGAACCGCGCTGCCTACTGGGTGACCAGTTGCTTGGAGAGGGGGCCCCAATTGGTGTTCGCGCCCTTGATCGCACTGGCTTCGTCGAGCTGGAACGCATCGCGATTGCCCGACGAATAGAACAGATACAGTTTTCCGAAGATGATCATATAGAGCCCCGGATTGCCATCCGACAGGTAGCCGCGCGCAAGGCTCATCGTGCAGTGTCCGCCGAACTGCGGCGCATAGACGTCGGGCGAGCGAATGAAGGCGTCCCTATTGGCGGCATTGGCAAAATACCAGGCGACGCCGCCCCAGTCATATTCAAAATCGGGCTTGCCCTGCAGCGGTTCGGGCTCGGTGAAATAGCTCACCGGGTCCATGCCGTTGATCGCCACCCCGGTCAGCGGATTGGTGACGATGGTCGTCACCAGCGGCCCAGCCAGGACCGGTTCCGGACGGAGCGCGCCCTGCACGAGCAAAATCAGCGACGCCAGCGCCGCGATGGTTAAGATTTGTTTACCCATTTGCCGCATCATCGCCGTCATGACCGAATAGATGTTCGTTGAGGCGAACCGTCTCGAAGCCTAGCTCCAAAGCATGAGCCCTTCGTAAACGGTCCCGCCCCTCGCTTTTGGAGTGCCGAAATGCTCAAACGCATCGCTCTCAGGCTGGCCGTCCTGGTTGGCCTGGTCCTGGCGCCTCAGCTTGCCCTCGCCCAGCAATCGACCCATGGCTCTCTCTCCGATACCTATTCGAGCGAGGAGCTGGTCAACACAGGCAGCGCCTTCTTCGGCTCGGTAGCCCAGGGCCTCGCTACGCTGATCGAAAAGTCCGTCAGCCAGTTCGGGCTGCCCAACGGTTATATCCTCGGCGACGAAGCCAGCGGAGCCTTCTTCGGTGGCGCCCGCTATGGCCAGGGTACCATGTACACCCGCAATGCCGGCGACCTGCCGATTTATTGGCAGGGTCCGACGCTTGGCCTCGATTTCGGCGGCGACGGCAGCAAGGTGATGATGCTGGTCTATAACCTCAACTCGGTGAACGACGTCTTCGGCCGGTTTCCGGGTGCCAACGGCTCCGCTTACGTCATCGGCGGCTTGGGTATGACCGTGGTCAAGCGCGGCAATGTGGTAATGGTGCCGATCCGCTCCGGCGTCGGTGCGCGGCTGGGCGTCAATGTCGGCTATCTTAAATTCACCGACCAGCCCACCTGGAACCCGTTCTGAGGTTTATGTGTTGCCGATCAAGCACAGCGACAGCACCGCTGGCGATAAAGTCCGGTAAGAATATTGCGCTACTGGTGGTAGTTGCCGCCATTTGTGCCAATATCAATACTGCTGGCTGAAACGCTTGCGGAGTTCCACATGGTCATAGAAAGCGTCATGTACTTTGCGCTTGGCGCGCTCGCCGCCAGCCTTGTCGCGCTTTTGATTCTGCCTGCCATCTGGGGCCGCGCCGTCCGGCTCACCAAGAAGCGCATCGAAGCGGCGACGCCGATGAGCATGGCTGAGTTCCGGGCCGACAAGGATCAATTGCGCGCCGAATTTGCCCTCTCGACCCGCCGCCTGGAACGCAACGTCGAAATCCTGCGCGCCCGCCTCGCCCAGCAGCTTGGCGATTTCAGCGACAAGCAGAGTGATTTTGCTTCGATTCAGGCCGAGCGCGACCAGCACCAGGCCATTGTGCGAGAATTCGAGGAGCGCGAAGACGAACTGCGCCAGCGCATCCTCGATCTCGAACGGGAACATACCGACGCGACGCAGCGCCTGCGCATGCGTGACCGCGAGTTCTCCCGCAAGGCCAGCGACCTCGAAGCCGCGCGATCGGCGATGCGCACCGCCTACCCGCAAGCCGACGAGGTCGATGGAACTGCGCTTTCGGGCGAATACGACGAAGATATCAACGGCCTGCTGGCCGCCCTCGCGGTCGAGCGCAAGCGCGTCGCCTTTCTCGAGGACCAGGGGCGCAATCTGATCGGCTACCTCGAATCCTCCACCAGCAAATCGGTGGATGGCACCGTCGCCGCCGCCGAACTGCGCAAGGTTCTGGCGATCAAGGAAGAGGCGGCCATTGCCGCCACCGGCGATCTGCTCAACGCCGAAGCCAGCATCGCCAGCGCCGAAAGCCGTCTGAACGAAATCCTGCAGGATACCGAGCAGGCGATCGAAGCGGAGGAATCGCCCGGCGCGCTGCTCGCCGAAAAGCTCTCGCTCGAAGCTCAGGTTGCTGCGCTGCAGGACAAGGTTCTGGGCGTCGAGGCCGTCATCATGGCCGATTGGGACACTGACCGGATTTCACTCGGCCAGATGCGCGAGCGCCTCAACGACGTCGCCACTGAGGTCAGCCGGCTGGTCTATGCCGTCGACGCCAAGCCGGCGGAGACCGAGAGCCTCTTCGATCGCGTGCAAAAATTTGCCGATGACGGTCGCGGCACCGAGGAATTTCCGGCGCACAACGGGCAACAAGGCAAGCAATTGGCCAATGGCAAGGCCAATACGCCCATCCTCAACCGCCTGGTTGCGTTGAACGAGGCGCAGCCGCGGACCTAGGCCGGCGCCAAATTATTCGGAAACGACGTGGATTTCGCGCGCCACCGTGCCGGTCTTGCCATCGAACACCCGGATGCTGACCGCCGTGCCCACGCGATAGGTTACGGTGACCAGACCCTCGGCGGCGCTGGACGACAAAACCTCGGCCGTCGCCGGCAGCCGCAGCGTATCCACTGCATACCGCACGGCCAATGCGCCGTCATTCTGCGTAGCACGGTAGACAAGTGCCGCGCCGATAGCGATAAAGCCCACCAACAACAGCCCGATCGAAACCATGAAGGACCGGCGTGCCCGGTTGATGATCGCCTTGGCCTCGGGGCTCAACGGCGCGGCTTCGATTTCGGCAGCAGTATCAGGAGCGCTCATGCAGGAGATATCCGGTGAGGAAATGGAATGGAGCTACCTCGTCGATGCCGAGGCGGCAGGCGGTCGTCTTGATGGTGTGCTGGCCAAGGGCCTTTCGGCCTTCAGCCGCAGCCGGGTCAAGGACCTGATACTGTCAGGCGCCGTCTCGATCAACGGCGAAACGGTGAAAGAACCGCGATATCACGTAAAAACCGACGATTTGATCGTACTTGTTGCGCCAGAGCCCGAGGAAGCCGAGCCGCTGCCGGAAAATATCCCGCTCGATATCCTGTTCGAAGACAAGCATCTGATTGTCATCAACAAGCCCGTCGGCATGGTGGTGCACCCCGCCCCGGGCAGTTGGAGCGGCACGCTGGTCAACGCCCTGCTCTATCATTGCGGCGATAGCCTCGTCGGCATTGGCGGCGTGAAGCGTCCGGGCATCGTGCATCGGCTCGACAAGGACACCTCCGGCGTCATGGTCGCGGCAAAAACCGAGCAAGTGCACCAGCACCTCTCCGCCCAATTCGCCGATCACGGCCGTACCGGGCCGCTGCATCGCGCCTACACCGCCTTCGTCTGGGGCACGATGGAGAGCGCCCGGGGCACCGTGGAAGCGCCGCTCGGGCGCGATCAACACAATCGGCTGAAGCAGGCCGTACGCCGCGATGGCCGTGAGGCGATCACCCACTACGCCACCGAAGCCCGCTTCGGCAGCGAAGGCTGGGAGGTCACGCGGCTGCAGTGCCAGCTCGAAACCGGCCGCACCCACCAGATCCGCGTGCACCTGACCCATATCGGGCACCCTCTGGTCGGCGATCCGGTTTATGCGCCCGGCTACGCGACTAAGGTCAACCGGCTGCCGGAAGTACCGAAAGCGGCAGTTCTGGCATTGGGACGCCAAGCACTGCACGCGGCCGAACTCGGCTTCGAGCACCCAAAGTCGCACAAGGAACTGTTCTTCGAGGCCCCGCTCCCGCCTGATCTTGCCGCGCTCGAAGCAGCGTTGCAGCCCTACGACAGCGCCTTTGCAAAATCGTAAGCAACCTTTCCAAAACTTAAGCATTAGTCGAGACGGGCGGGTCTTACCAAAGCCCGTTTTCAACCTATATTACCTGTTGTCCCGTTGGTGTGCCGTTGCGGACACAAGCGGGTATCTGCCCGTTTACGGGGGAAAAGGGGGACCATATGGCCCAGACTAATCTACCGGTGCTGAGCGCCGAAGGCGGCCTCAGCCGTTATCTGCAGGAAATTCGCAAGTTCCCGATGCTTGAGCCGGATGAAGAATTCATGCTGGCAAAGCGCTACAAGGAGCATACCGATCCTGCTGCAGCACAAAAACTCATCACGTCGCATCTGCGCCTCGTCGCCAAGATCGCCATGGGCTATCGCGGCTACGGCTTGCCGATTTCCGAAGTGATTTCGGAAGGCAATGTCGGCCTGATGCACGCGGTCAAGCGCTTCGAACCAGATAAGGGTTTCCGGCTCGCCACCTATGCGATGTGGTGGATCCGAGCGGCTATCCAGGAATACGTGTTGCGCTCGTGGTCGCTGGTGAAGATCGGCACCACCGCCGCGCAGAAGCGCCTGTTCTTCAATCTGCGCAAGATCAAGGGCCAGATCGCGGCCCTCGATGACGGATCGCTGCATCCCGACCAGATCAAGCAGATCGCGACCACCCTGTCAGTGACCGAAGCAGACGTCGTCTCGATGAACTCCCGCCTCACCGGCGATGCCTCGCTCAACGCGCCGATGCGCGCCGACGAGGGCACCTCCGAATGGCAGGATTGGCTCATCGACGACACGCCGGACCAGGAAACCGTACTCGGCAATTCCGAGGAGTATGACGAGCGCATGGGCCTGCTGACCAACGCCATGGCCAACCTCAACGACCGCGAAAAGGCGATCTTCCAGGCTCGACGCCTGCAGGAGAGCCCGGCCACGCTCGAGGAACTGGCGCAGGAATACAATGTCAGCCGCGAGCGCATCCGCCAGATCGAGGTTCGCGCCTTCGAAAAGGTGCAGGAGGCCGTCCAAGGCGCCGCCCGCGAGCGCGCTCGCGAGCAGGAAGAAGCATAAGGGCTTCAGTAGCGATGAATTCGGAGCGACCGCAGGCAACTGCGGTCGCTTTTTTGTTTGTCCGGAGCGCGCTGCCACCCCCACCCTTGATCCCTCCCCAAAAGGGGGAGGGAAACACAAAAGCCGTGCAATCTAGCGCAAGGGATGCGCCTCCGGCGCTCCCTCCCCCTTGTGGGGAGGGAAGGCGGCAGCCAAGGGTGGGGGTGGCAGCATACACAAGCCCCGGTGCCTCCCTACCCCCGCCGATTCATCACCGCCTCGATCAACCCCGCCAAATTCCCCTTCTCCAATATCAGCAGCCAGACCCCATCCTCGCCCTTCGCCGGTTCGATGACGAACGTGCGTTTTGTCGCTGAATTCGACGTCCCCGTGCGTTCGCCCGGCGCCAGCCGCAGCCCCTCCAGCGGGTATTTGAGCCCATCCGAAGACCGGAACAATACCGGCTGCAGCGGATGCACCGACACGCGCTCCCCGGCTTTCACCCCAAAGCTGAACGACCCCGAAACCGCCAGCGCAATGTCGCTCTCATCGACCAGGATGATCGAGCGCTGCCTCGCATAACGCGTCACTGCATCGAGCGCCGCCAAAGTATGGTCGAAGCGCTTGCCCGTCATGCCCAGCGCCACTGTCACGGGTGCCCGCGTCGAATACAGCGCTTTTTCGAAATCGGTGGTTTCCTGTTCCGAAATCCGCACCAAACGGGTGCGGCCGAGCCAGCCCAGCGGATCGCTGAGCGAGTCGAAATCTCCGATAATGGCATTCGGCTTGAGCCCGGCACCGGCGATGACATCGCCCCCGCCATCGGCGCCGACGAGCGCTGCTCCGCCCGCCGCTAGCTGAGCCAGCAAATCCAGGTCCACGGCCCCTCCGCCGACAATGACCAGCACCCCAGGAAACGTGAGCGGCAGGTCGGTGGCGTCCTTTTGTGACAACTCTTGCAACGGCAAAAAACTCTCTTTATGTGTGGCTGCGTCTCGCTGGGGTGTTCCGGGGTCCGGAACTGAGAGTTACCCATTGAACCTGAACCAGGTCATGCTGGCGGAGGAAGTTCGAGATGGCAAGGGCGCTCGGGCGTCCTCCATTGACGCATCCCTCTCATACATGGCCGCAACGCTAAAGGGTTGCCGATGCATTTCATCGCTCGACTGGCGCTTGCGGTTGTCATCGGCCTTGCAGCGCATCCCGCTGCGGCCGCCGACAAACCAAGCCTCACCATCTACACCTATGACGGCTTTGCCGGAGAATACGGCCCCGGTCCCGGCCTGAAGGCCGGTTTCGAAGCCCAGTGCGGCTGCACGGTGAATTTCGTCGGCACCGACAGCTCCATCGGCGCCCTGCGCCGGGTGCAGCTCGAGGGCGCGACCACCAGCGCCGATATCGTGCTTGGGCTCGATACCTCTATCGCCGGTGAAGCACGCGCGACCGGCTTGTTTGCTCCGCACGGGCTTGCACTCACCGGCCTCAGCCTGCCGGTCAAATGGACCGACCCGGAGTTCGTGCCGTTCGACTACGGCTATTTCGCCTTCGTCTACGACAAGACCAAGGTTGCCAACCCGCCCAAATCCTTCGAAGAGCTGATCGCGAAGCCTACGACCTTCAAGATCGCCATCGAAGACCCGCGCTCCGACACGCCCGGTCTCGGCCTGCTGCTCTGGATCCGGGCGGCCTATGGCGACAAGGCGCCGGAGATCTGGAAAGGCCTGAAACCGCACATCGTCACCATGGCCCGCTCCTGGGATGACGCCTACGGGCTTTTCCTCAAGGGCGAGGCCGATATGGCGCTCTCCTACACCACCTCGCCCGCCTACCACGCCATCACGGACAAGACGGACAAATACGCCTCAGCGCGGTTCGATGAGGGCCATTACGCCCAGATCGAGGTCGCCGGCATGCTGAAATCCTCCAAGCACCAGGATCTGGCAAAGCAGTTCCTCGGCTATCTGACCTCGGTCCCGGCCCAGAAGATCATCCCGACCACCAACTGGATGTATCCGGTGGTTGATCTGGGGGCCGACCTGCCGGCCGAATTCAATGCGCTGCCCAAGCCGGCAAAGCTGCTGTCGCTCGATGAAAAGACCATCACGGCGAACAAGGACAAGTGGATTGCCGACGCCCTGGCCGCGATCCAATAGCCAGCCAAAGGTCTTGCCGCCGCGACCGCTCCGCCTGCTTGGCGGGGCGGTCATCGCCATGGCCGTGGCCCTGCTGGTGGTACTGGTCCTGTGGTCCATCGCCAGCGCCGCCTACGGACAACCCGAAACCGCGGCGCCGCTTCCCGACGTTGCGCACCTTCTGCGCATGAGCGCCATCCAGGCCGCGCTTTCGACGGTGCTGTCGCTGCTCGTCGGCACCGCGCTAGCATGGTCGCTCAACCGGCTGCGCTTTGCGGGCCGGAACCTCGTCATCGCGCTCTTTGCCTCGGCCATCGTCACGCCGGGCCTGATCGTCGCCTTTGGCCTGCTCACTGTGTGGGGCCGCAGCGGCTGGATCAACGCCATCGCCAATGTCCTGTTCCATACCAGCATCGACACGCCGATCTTTGGCCTAGGTGGCATCCTTGCCGCCCACGTCATCCTCGATGCCGCGTTCGCCGCCCGCATCCTGCTTGCCCGGCTCGATGCCATCCCCTCGACCCGGCTGAAGACCGGCCAGGGCCTTGCCCTCACCCCGGCGAAGCGCTTCGCCACCATCGATTGGCCGGCACTGCGCGGCACTATGCCCGGCCTTGCCGCGATCATTTTCCTCCTCGCCTTCACCAGTTTTCCGATCGTGCTGCTGCTCGGCGGCGGCCCGGCGAACCAGACGCTGGAAGTTGCGATCTATTCGGCGGTACGCCTCGATTTTAACCTGCACGGCGCGGTGATCCTGGCCCTGGCGCAGATCGGCTTCTGCTCGATCATCATCCTCGCTGCCTCGGCGTTCGCACCCATTCCATCGACCCTCGGCCCCAGCGCCGGCCAGCGCTGGGCTGACCGGGGCTTTGCCAAGGCCGTGCAGTGGACCGTGCTTCTCGCCTGCATCATTGGCTTTGCCCTGCCGCTGCTTGCGGTGCTCGCCGGTGGTTTCAGCAGCAACCTCCCGGCCCTGTTTGCCCGGCCATCCTTCCCCTCGGCCCTCGCCACCAGCCTCGCCATCGGCACGCTTTCGGCGCTGCTGACACTGGTGCTCGCCCTGGGCCTCGGCTCCGCGCGAGCGGCAACGCTCCGCCCGCTCGCGCGCATCGGCCTTGCGGCCCCCGCCTACGCCTACCTGGCGGTACCGGCCGTGGTGCTGGCGCTCGGCTTCTTCCTCCTCGTCCGCACGATGGGCATCGAACCGGCAACCGCCGGCCCGGCGGTGGTAATCCTGGGCAATGCCCTGTTGTCGCTGCCCTTCGCCATTGCCACGCTGGGGCCGCCGCTCGAAGCCGTCGCGTCCGGCCAAGGCAAGCTCATCCGCTCGCTGGGCCTATCCGGCTGGCAACAATTCGTGCGCGTCGAATGGCCCCTGCTCGGACGTGAAATCGGCGTGGTGCTGGCGCTTGCCTTCTGCTTTTCGCTCGGCGATCTCGGGGTGATCTCGTTCTTCGGCACCCAGGATTTTTCCACCCTGCCGCTGCTGCTGGTGCGGGCGCTCGGCGCCTACCGCACCGATGACGCCGCGATCGTTGCCGCCGTCATGCTGGTGATCACCGTCGCCGCCTTCACCGCCCTGCCGCAGTTTTTCGCCCGGTGGTCCGATGCTCAGGCTTGAGGGCATTCGCTTTGCCTACGCACCGGAGGCGCTGCCCTATCGCTTCGATATGGTGGCGCAGCCCGGCGAAATAAGCGCCGTGATGGGCGCCAGCGGCGCCGGCAAATCCACGCTGCTCGACCTGATCGCCGGGTTCCTCCTGCCGCAAGCCGGCAGTATGACCCTCGACGGCGTCGACCTGCTGCCGTTGCAGCCCGAGGATCGGCCGGTGTCGCTATTGTTCCAGTCCAATACGCTGTTCGAGCATCTCTCGGCCGAAAACAACGTCGCCCTCGGCCTGCCACGGCCCACGCGCCGCAAGGATGCCGGTCCGCTCATTGCCGCAGCCTTGGCGGAAGTCGGCTTGGCAGGCATCGGCAAGCAGCGCGCGGCGACGCTTTCGGGCGGTCAAAAGCAGCGTGTGGCCCTGGCGCGAACCCTGCTGCGCAACAAACCGGTGCTATTGTTGGACGAACCGTTCTCGGCTCTCGACGATGAGACCCGCGTCGCGGCGCGCGATCTGGTGCGCAACCTCACCCGGGCCCATGACTGGACCACGATACTGGTCAGCCACCACACCGAGGACGTGCAGGCCTTGGCGACCTGCCGCTACCGGATCGCCGCTGGCGTATTGCTGCCCGAAGGCAACACCGCGGCCTAGGACGCCTTGTTCCAGGCCGTGAACACGTCGGTGAACAACGACTCCGCCTTGGGGTCCTTCTCGAGGGTGATGATGGCGCGCTTGCCGGTGGCGTAGATCACCGCGAGGTCGATCCACTTGCGCGAGGTCAACAGGTCCTTGTTGGCGGTGATATCAGCCGGAGTGGAGCTGAGCGCGAAGAGGAACGAGTTCCCCACCACGCGAGCCGAAGCCCCCACCAGCGGCGAACCCTGAACCAGTTCCTCGTTCTTGAGCAACACCCCCGGCAGCCCCGCAATCGATCCGCCGATGAACGAGTCGCTGACGTTGAAGTTGATTTCCATCAGATGGCTGGCCGGCAGGGTCGGGTCGGAATTCTTCCGGATCAGGATGTTCACCCCCAGATTGCGCGCTGGAATATTGGCCTTGCCCACCAGGGTCGGCTGGCCCATCTCGTCCTTGCCTTTGGTCCATTCAACCGTGCCGGAGAACGGCACAGCACCAGTCGTGCCGTCTTCCGAGGCCTCGAGCAGCAGCGATTGGCTGGCGCCCCCCGGCGCCGGGGGGATCGCCGGCGGCGTCAGCGTACTGGGCTTCGCCGGCGGCGCCACATTGGCGGTCTGCGCGTCGGGTGCGGGCGTTGGCGTTGGCGCCGCATTCTGCAATGTCGGGTCCGGCGTTGTCGGCGGCGCAATGGCGGGCTGGTCGGATGCGCTCAGCCGATCGGCGCTCTTCAACTCCGGGGCCGGTTCCGTCGCATTCGCCGCGGCGGTCGTATTGTTGGACGTGGTATTCTCGGTCGGCTTGGGTGTCGGCGCCCGGTTGGGTGTCACGGCCGGCACCGCGGCCTGCTGCGTCACTGTCGGCGATTTGCCGAACATCGCGGCAAAATCGATATAGCCCTCGCGCCATGCCCAGAACCCAGCGCCACCGGCGCCGGCGAGCAGCAAGGCAAACACCAGCAGGAAGATCGTCACGGCGCTGCCGCCGCTCCGCTCCGTATCGACTTGCGCCCGCGCAAAACCCATATCGGTGGATGCGGGTGGAATCTCGCGGAAAACCGCTTCAACCATCTCATTGCGGGTCGGCACAGGAATCGGCGTCGGACGTGGCGCCGGAGCGGTGGGAATGCGCACCGGCGACGGCGCCGGCATCTCGACCAGCGCGCCATTGGCCGGACGCGGCGCGTCGCCACGCGCCTCGCGGTCGAGGGCGGCGATGGCCCGGTCGATGGTTCCTTGCGGATCGGCCGGCTGGGCGCCGCGTTCGCTCTCGAGCTCGACTTCGCGCACGCTCGACATCGCCGC
>JAQGKB010000124.1 GCA_028290345.1 Hyphomicrobiales bacterium
TGCCGTGTTGTAGTGACGGACATGCTGCAGGCAGAAATTATGGTACTCGCCCTCGGCGCGGTGCCCTTTCGGGGCCCGATAGATGCCTGGTTCCGCGCACCCTTCCCACGCGCAAAGCGGAGCGTCCTCATGCGGCTTTTCGGCCCGACGGGGCCGGATACGGATAGCGTCGAAGAGCTTGGAATCCAATTTCATTGCGCCTAACTAATGCTCATTCACAACTAAGGATCGCTTCCCACCATGTCCATACGCGACACGATCGTCCAAAAGCTTTCCGCTCAATTCGCCCCCGATCACCTTGAGGTCATCGATGAGTCCAGTCGCCACAAAGGCCATTCAGGATGGCGGGAAGCGGGCGAAACCCACTTCCGCATCAGAATCGCGACCGGTCATTTTGCCGGGAAGCCGCGGGTTGCGCAACACCGTGAAGTGATGGCAGCGCTGGACAGCGAACTCAAGGACGGAGTTCATGCCCTCGCCATCGAGATTTTGCCTCCCGGTGGCCCGATGCATCATCCTACAGAAGTCTGAGCGTTACCACAAAATGGGTAGGCGCGGCGTGTTTTCAAGCAAGGCCGTGCATTTTGTAGTCGTGCTAAAATGCTGGCAGGCAACGCATAATATAAATCTGGATCAGATCAGATAGATAGAAGGCGGCAGAACTCCGGCACGGAGAAGGAGGTTTGCCGATAATGCGGCCCCATATTCGCCTTGCTTGCTCTCTAGCCACTTCGGTCGGAGAATGAAGCGCGAGGGCGAGATGAATTTCCCATGGTTTGCAACACTAGTTGTCGCAGCGACCCTGATGGCCATGCCGGGTATCGCCTTGGCAGCGGATAACAAACTGGTGCTGGTAATGGCCGGCGAGGCCTATGACGGCCCCCCGAAATTCAGCGTCACCTACGATGGAAAGCCTTTGGGCGAGGGCGTGGTCAATTCGGCGATCGATACCGGCACCGCCGGGCGCTTTGCCGATGCGGCCGACAAGAAGCCCTATGTGCAAAGTTTTGACTTCACGATCCCTCCGGTCGCGTTCAGGCCGAACGCCGAAATTGCGGTGAAATTCATCAACGAGGCCTCTGGTGGGCCCGGGTCCAACCACGATCGCAACATTTACCTGCAATCAGTGGCGGTGAATGGCGACGTCATTCCCGCCCCAGAGCTTTCAACCCGGTCCTCAAGCGGTACGGCGCCCAACACGATGGTGGGTGACTATTTGATGCTGAAGGACGGCACCACCGACGCGATTGCCAAGGCACCTGCCGGCGGTTGGCCGGCGGCGGCGACGGCCGAGGCCGCAGCCAAGCCAGCGGATGCTCCCGCCAATGCGCCCCCGCCGCCCGCCGCGGCGCCGGCGGCCGCTACCGTGGCGCCTGCAAAGGTCGAACTGGCACAGGCGGAGACCGCCAAGCCCGACGCGCCTCAACCGGCCACACCGGCACCCGCTCCCCAAGCCCAGCCCGCCGTCCCGGCGCCGGCAGCCCCACCGGCTCCCGCTGCCGCCCCGGCACCGGCCCCCGCTGCCCAAGCGCCCGCTGCGCTCAATGACCAAACTGCCGCGCCCGGGTGTACGCTGGACAAATCCTTTGCGATCGTCGGCTTCAACGAGAACTCCAACGAACTCACCCCGAAGCTCAATAAACAGCTCGATGGCGTGGTCAAGGAAATCGGGGCGCAGCGTTGCGCGGTGCGGCTGACCGGGTATTCCAGCACCGAAGGTTCGCTGGCCAGCAATGCACTGTTCTCGGTGGAACGCGCGCAGAACGCGCTCAAATATCTTCGCGACAAGGGCGTAAAATTTGCCAAGTGGCAGGCGACGGGCGTGGGCGAGACCAAGCAGTTCGGCGCCAGCGCGGCGCAGAACCGCCGGGTCGTGATCGCGGTTACGCCTGGGCCGTAAGGGCGAAGCCAAGCGGGGTTCTCGTTCGCGGCATCGCCCCTCTATTCGTCATCCTCGCACTTGATGCGAGGACCCAGGCTTGTGGTGAGCACTGCCGCAGACAGTATGGGCCTCGTGTCGAGCACGAGGGTGACGAATGAGGGGGAGGCACGATTCTGGATCGCCCGGATAATCCGGGCAGTGACGGAGACGAGGGCTTGGTGACGGGTGCGGGGCCTCGTGTCACCGTTCCCCTTGCGGGGTAAGGCCGATCTCAGCCCCGCATATCGTCCAAGAATGCCGATACCGCCGCACCATCGACGTTTTTCTCGATGAAGGACTTGCCGATGCCGTGGGTGAGGATGAAGGTCAGAGTGCCGCGGCTGACTTTCTTGTCCTGGGCGATGGCGGCCATCAGCACTTCGGTCGGCGGCAGGTCGCCGGGAATCTCGGCAAGCGTTGTTGGCAGTCCGGATTGCTTTAGGTGCTGGGCGATACGGCCAGTGTCCTGGGACGGGGCGAGGCCTAGCCGGGCAGAAAAGCCGTGCGCCAGGACCATGCCGATGGCGACGCCCTCGCCATGCAACAGCCGGTCCGAGTAGCCGGTCGCCTTTTCCAGGGCGTGGCCAAAGGTATGGCCAAGATTGAGCAGGGCGCGGACGCCGGTTTCCTTTTCGTCGGCAAGCACAAAGCGTGCCTTTGCGATGCAGGCGCGGGCAATGGCCTCGGCACGCGCGGGACCGCCGGCAAAGATTTCGGGCTGGTGCTGTTCGAGCCAGAAGTAGAACTCTTCGTCATCGATCAGGCCGTATTTTACCACTTCGGCGTAGCCGCTGGCGAACTGGCGGGGCGGCAGGGTGTCGAGTGTCGAAAGGTCGGCCAGCACAAGTTTGGGCTGGTGGAAGGCGCCGACGAGGTTCTTGCCATGCGGAGAATTGATGCCGGTCTTGCCGCCGACCGAGGAATCCACCTGGGCCAGCAGCGAGGTCGGTATCTGCACGAAATCCATGCCGCGCCGCGCGATACTGGCCGCGAAGCCGGCAAGATCGCCGATGACGCCGCCGCCCAGCGCGATGACGAGATCGCCGCGCTCGAGCTTTGCCGCCAGGATGCCGTCGACGACGTCCTCGAGCCAGGCGAACGACTTGGTGGTTTCGCCATTAGGCACAGTAATCGTTGCGTGCTGCAGGCCGGCGGCATCGAGCGAATCGATCAAACGCGGCAATTGCGCCCGGGCGACTTCGGTATCGGTGACGATGCCGAAACGGCGGCCGGGGAACATGGCCTTGAGCGTTTCGCCTGCCGTATCGAGCAGGCGATGGCCGATCAGGATGTCATAGGCCCGCTCGCCGAGCGCGACGTGGACGGTTTGCAGGTCGGCGCTCATGCGGGCTCTCCGGGGGTGAGGTGGGCGATCAGCGCCTCGATGATGTCGCCGGCGACAACCTCCTGCGGCACATCCTTGGAGACCACGGTTACGTCGGCCTCGGCATAGATGGGGTAGCGCGCCTCGATCAGCCCCTTGAGCGTGGCGCGCGGATCGTTGGTTTTCAGCAGCGGGCGGTTCGAGCGTTTCGAGACGCGCGCGAACAGCAGATCGAAATCGGCTTTGATCCAGATTGAGACGGCAGCGGATTTGATCAGCGCCCGGGTTTCCGCATTCATGAAGGCGCCGCCACCGGTCGCCAGCACGATGCCGGGATCGCGCAGAATGCCGGCGACGACGCGGGCTTCCCCGGCCCGGAATTCGGCTTCCCCGTGTGTCGCGAAGATATCGTCGATTTTCATATTGGCGGCGGTTTCGATTTCCTCGTCGCTGTCGAGGAAAGTCCTGCCGAGGCGCGCGGCGAGGCGGCGCCCGACAGTGGTTTTGCCGGCGCCCATCATGCCGATGAGAACGACGGGACGGCCGGACAACAGCGACAGCACCTGTTCTTTTTCGGCTGCTCGAACTGTCTGGGTCACCCGCGTCACGTCAAAGCTCCACCAGTCCTATGGTCGCACGGGTTGAAGCGCTCACCGCCGCGGTTGTCAAGCACGCCGATCCGCGTGGCCCTTGATCAGGCGAGCGAATAAGAGGAAAAGCGGAGGGGAGCGGCAGAAGTTGCGCCAGTATCGGATTGCCGCTGAATTGTTGTTGCATCGTTGGTGAGAGTTTCGCCAGCGATACCCGAGGCCACTCGTTCCAGACCGGATGTCATGCCCACGCTGATCCGCCTCACTATTGCGCTGCTGTTCCTGGCAGGCCTTGCCTTTGCGGGGCTGTTTGCCCTGACCATCTTTGTCGATCCGGGCGAAAAGGAAATCACCGTCAAGATTCCGGCGCGGCAATTGGTGGCCAATCCGCAGGCGGAGACACCGTCTCAGGCCGATACTCCCGTCGTGCAGGCGCCGGCAGCGCCGGCCAATGCGACGGCATCGGACGGCCAGCCCGCCCCGGCGATTGCCCCGGAATGAGTCGAAACGAGGCGCATCTTGTCGAGGCGTTTCTGGAGATGATGAGCGCCGAACGCGGCGCCGCGGCCAATACCATTGCCGCCTACCGTCGCGACCTGATCGACTACACCGGATACCTCATGGGGAAGGGCTCCGGTCCGACGAGCGCCGACCGAGCGCTGGTGGTCAGCTATCTCGATAGCATGAAGCGCGAGGCTTTGTTGTCGGCGTCGAGCAGCGCGCGGCGGCTAAGCGCGATCCGGCAGTTCCACCGCTTTCTCTGCGCGGACAATATCCGTGGCGACGATCCGACGCGGATCATCGCCAGCCCACGGGCCGGGCGGGCATTGCCGAAGGTGTTGTCGATCGTCGAGGTTGAGCGGCTGCTGAGCACCGCCGAAGCGGAAGCCAATGCCGAGGGCAGCGTGCAGAAGCAGGCCATGGCGCTGCGGCTCTATGTGCTGCTGGAACTGCTCTACGCCACCGGCATGCGCGTTTCCGAGCTGGTGAGCCTGCGCCGCGCTGCAGTAATGCGTGACGCGAGCTTTCTGACCATTCGCGGCAAGGGCAACAAGGAGCGCATCGTACCGGTCAACGATCGCACGCGCGATGCAATCAAGGCGTATCTGCCGACGCTGCCGCCGGGGCCATTCCTGTTCCCGTCGGAAGGCGAGGATGGTCATCTGGCCCGGCAGGTGTTTGCGCGCGACCTGAAGGGCCTGGCGGGCCGGGCCGGGATAGCCTCGGCCCGGGTCACGCCGCACGTGCTGAGGCATGCCTTCGCCAGCCATTTGCTGGCCGGCGGGGCGGATCTGCGGGTCGTGCAGACGCTGCTCGGGCATGCCGATATTTCGACCACGCAAATTTATACGCATGTGCTGGACGAGAAGCTGCGCACGCTGGTCGAAACGCATCACCCGATGGCGGATGAGGAATAGGCTGGGCGAGGCGGTTCACAGCGACGTTCCGGCAGAGCTCGGCTCAGCCCCGCAACGCTACCCATCACATCGAAACGCTCCCCCACCGGTCGTCACCCTCGAGCTCGACGCGAGGGCCCAGACTGCGTGCGGTGGAGGTAGGTACAAGCCTGGGTCCTCGGGTTAAACCCGAGGATGACGAGCGGTGGAGATGGATGACGAGCGGGCGGGAAGACAAGCGGTGGAGGTGGATGACGAGCGGGCGAATGACGCGCGGTGGGCGTGGATGACGACCGCGGGTGGTGGCTAAGCTGAGTTAGCGCTCGCGCTGCCATTGGGTGAGCGATACGCCTTCATCAATCATTTCGAACCCGGTCGGTCGCAGGCCGCTGGCTGCCAGCATCGTGCGCGGATGGCCGCCCGCAAAGCACGGCGTGCCTCCAAGCAGTGTGAATTCGTGCACTTCGGCGAGTGCGAAGCGATCATAGTGCGGCAGGAAGTAATCGAAGACCCCAGTGCCGCCGGTCACGGCAATTAAGCCCCCACTAATGCCGAGTTGGTCGAACAGAACCGAGGGGGCAGCGTTGCCGGGGTTGCAGTAGGTGGCCAGCGGGTCGCTCGCATCAGGCTGCAGGCCCTCGACGCCGCGGGTGAACACCAGCCTCCTGCGGCCCGGATTGGGATGGCGGAGATGCCCGAGGCGGCCAAGCACCACCAGCGTGGCTCGATCGAGCGCTGCCTGAAAGATCCGCCAGTCGGCATCGTTGCGCAACGCTTGCGGCATGCTTCCATCGGCAGAGGCGATCATGCCGTCGGCCGAGACGATGGCATGTCCTTCGATGACGATGGGAGAGGTGTTGCTGGTCATTGGCTCGCATCGGCTGCGTGGAGATGGCGTCGTTCTAGGCCAAGATTTAACGCGCCGTGAAGCACTGATGGTGCAAACTTGGTGCAAATCTGGCGAATGAGCGCTGTGCGAAAGCGGCGGGCTGGCCCTCTCGGCTTGACTCCTTGTTGCGACGCCGCCACTTTCCGGCCACTTTGACCGGCAACAGCAGCGCCGGATTATTTTGGTCAATACTAACGACCCAAACGGGCAGGTGGGATGCAGTCTTATCTCGATTTTGAAAAGCCGGTCGCCGATCTTGAGGGGAAGATTGCAGAACTGAAATCGCTCGCTTCGACCGACCAGGCCGTGTCGATCGATGAAGAGGTCAACCGCCTGTCGGCCCGCGCCGAAGAGGCGCTGATCGATATCTACAAGAAACTCACCCCGTGGCAGAAAACGCAGGTGGCGCGGCATCCGCAGCGGCCGCATTTCTCCGACTACATCAAAACCCTGGTTACCGAATGGGCGCCGCTGGCCGGCGACCGCAAGTTTGCCGAAGATTCGGCCATCCAGGCCGGGTTCGGGCGGATTGACGGGCAACCCGTCGCCATCCTCGGGCAGGAAAAAGGCTCCTCGACCGAAACCCGGCTGAAGCACAACTTC
>JAQGKB010000356.1 GCA_028290345.1 Hyphomicrobiales bacterium
CTGCCGGCATTGATCGCCGACGGCTACACGTCGTTGAAGATATTCATGACCTATGACGATCTGAAGCTGAACGATCGTGAGATCCTGGACGTGCTGGCGGTGGCCAATGCCAATGGCGGCCTTGTCATGGTGCACGCCGAAGGGCACGACGCGATAAAATTCCTCAGCGAAAAGCTGGAGCGCGAGGGCAAGAATTCGCCCTACTATCACAGCGTATCGCGGCCGGTCACAGTCGAGCGGGAAGCCACGCATCGCGCCATCAGCTTTGCCGAGATCGTCGAGACCCCGATCATGATCGTGCACGTCTCGAACGGGCAAAGCATGGAGGAAATCCGCCGCGCGCAGCAGCGGGGGCTGAAGATCTTTGGGGAGACGTGTCCGCAATATCTGGTGCTGACGGCCGATGATCTCGATCGCTCTGGAAGCGAAGGCAACAAGTTCGTCTGCAGCCCGCCGCCGCGTGACACCGAAAGCCAGCTGGCTTGCTGGCAAGGGCTTGAGCAGGGGGTGTTTGACGTTTTCTCGTCCGATCACTGCCCGTTCCGCTATGACGATCAGGGCAAACTCATCGCCAAGGGCCTGAAAAACTTCCGCCACGTGCCCAACGGCATTCCCGGGATTGCCACGCGCATGCCGATCCTGTTTTCGGAGGGGGTGGTGAAGGGGCGGATCGATCTCAACCGTTTCGTGGCGCTCACCTCGACCAACCACGCCAAGCGTTACGGCCTTTACCCGCGCAAGGGCACCATCGCCGTCGGAGCCGATGCCGATATCGTGCTGTGGGACGCCAAGCGCGAAGTCACCATCACCCATTCCTTGCTCCAGGACGGCTGTGACTACACGCCGTACGAAGGCATGAGCGTGACCGGCTGGCCGGTGCGGACAATACTGCGGGGCCAGACCGTCGTCCGGGATGGCGAGATCGTCGCGCCGGTGGGCGTCGGCTCGGAAGTCACCCGGGCCTTAGCAGCAGCGTAATCCACGCCGGTCTGACTTTGAGGAGGCGGTAGCTAGCTATCGCCTCCTTTGGCGTTTTTGGGCCCCGCCCGATGCTCTCTTGCCCTCGCGCCCGTCAAGCTTTTCCGACCAAATTTTCGCGCCCAATCGCCAGGACAGCACATCAAAGATGCGCTTTGGACACCTGGTTGCGCTCTATTGTCACCGTTCAGTAAAATTACAGCAAATCTTTAGAGCGAATCAAAAGTTTTAACAGTAGAAATGGCGGATGACGGCAATCTCTACAGAATTTTGCTCCTGATTGGGGAAAATACTTATGGAAACCGCGCCTTCTGCCGAGAATGTCTTTATACGGCACGCAACTGTAATTGCGATCGCGACCGTTACCGCACTCACGCTGCTTGCTGGTCTGGTGTTCTGGCAGCAGGCGGAGGCAGGGCACCGGGCTAATGACTGGGTGGTGCATTCATACGAGGTGCGCGGACATATCCGCTTGCTATTCAGCGGGCTGCGGGATGCGGAGATCGGCCAACGCGACTTTATCGCAACCGGCATAGACGGGTACCTGGACCCCTATGAACGGGCCATGCGAGACGTGGCCAACACAAGTCCAGAAAATACTTCATCGGCCCGGCGCGGCTCGATCGCGCAGGAAATCGCCATTCTCAGGACGATGACGGCCGACAACCCCACCCAGCAGATCAATCTCGACGAGTTGGAGGTCGTCGTGAAGAAATTGCTCGACTACCTCGCGGCTACGATCGAGGCGCGGCGCAGCAAGGATCCCGGTGCGATTGCGGCCGTATTGGACCTGCGGACCGACAGGGAGTTGTTGGATCGAGCCCGCAACTCGGTGCGCCTCATGGATGCGGAAGAAACCCATCTGCTGACGCTCCGTACAGAATCCGAAGACATCACCTCGCGGCAAACCCAGTGGATGACGCTGGCTGCCATCGGGGTGTTCTACGCTGGGATCGTGCTCGCGATCTGGCTTTACCAGACAAGCCGGGCCCGCGCCCGCTTGCAGATGATGCGCTACACGCAAGAGCTGGAAAGGAGCGAAGAAGAGCTCAAGATGCAGCAGGAGGAACTGAAAACCTCCAATGAAGAAATCGAGGCCTCCAATGAGGAACTCGAGGAAAAGACCCGGGTGCTCGAGGAGCAGAACGCCCAAATCCAGCAGCAGTCCGAGGAACTGACGGAAAGCAAACGGCTGATCGAGGAAAAGGCCACCGAACTGGAGCGGGCCAGCCGCTACAAATCCGAATTCCTCGCCAACATGTCGCATGAGTTGCGGACGCCGCTCAACAGCCTGCTGATCCTCGCGCGATTGCTGGCGGCCAACGAGGATGGCAACCTCACCGCCGAGCAGGTTGAGGAGGCCCATGTCATCCACAATGGGGGGCTGGAATTGCTCGGCCTTATCAATGATATCCTCGATCTTTCGAAGGTCGAAGCGGGCAAGCTCACGGTCAGCACCGAGGACGTGGCGGTCGAGAACATCGTCGGCCGTCTCCAGCAGCAATTTGCGCCGATTGCCAAGGAGAGCGGCGTTGCATTTCCGATCAAGGTGGCAGCCGGCCTGCCGTCGGTGCTGCACACGGATACGCAGCGTGTCGAACAGATCCTGAAAAACCTGCTCTCGAATGCCTTCAAATTCACGCAGCACGGATCGGTGACGCTGGAAGTGCGACGGCCCGATCAGAATGCCGAACTGCAGCGGGCGTCGCTCGACTACAGCGCCTCCATAGCCTTTTCGGTGATCGACACCGGCATCGGCATCGAGGCCTCGAAGTTCAAGGATATCTTCGAGGCGTTCCAGCAGGAGGATGGCTCGATCGATCGCCACTATGGCGGCACCGGCCTGGGGCTCACTATCGCCCGCAAATTCGCCCACATCCTTGGGGGCGAGATTCACGTCAGGAGCCGGAAGGGCGAGGGCAGCGCCTTCACCCTGGTGCTGCCAGTGGCAATGGATCAGGCCTGGGAGCCAGTGTTTCCGATGCCGGCGGTGTCGGCCAGTGCCGAGAGCGTCCGCACCGAGCTGAAGACGATGCCCAGGACGTCGGTCACGGAGTTCATCGCTGATGACCGCAACCTTATCGGCGATAAGGACAAGGTGCTGCTGATCATCGAGGATGATGCGGGCTTTGCCGCGACGCTGATGAAAATCGGCCGGCGGCGCGGCTACAAATGCCTGGCCGCGGGTGACGGCAAGAGCGGTCTCGTACTCGCGGTGGAGCAGCCGGTTACCGCGGTCATTCTCGATCTGAAACTGCCCGACATCGACGGGATGCGCGTGCTCGATCACCTCAAGCACGATCTGCGCACGCGTCACATTCCGGTGCATATCATCAGCGGGCGCGACGACGCAGGCACCGCGACGCCGCTGCGCAAGGGTGCCATTGGGTCCTTGGCAAAGCCGGTGCAGATCGAAGCCCTCGACGGAGTGTTCAACAAGATCGAGGACCTGCTGGCGTCGAAGGTCAAGCGGGTGCTGGTGGTCGAGGACGACAAGAAGACCCAGGTGGCCATCGAGGCGCTGCTGAGGAAGAAGGACATTCAGATCACCATCGCCGGCACGGGAACCGAAGGGTTCATGCATGCCAAGGATGCAAAGTTCGATTGCGTCATCCTCGACCTGCAATTGCCTGACATGACGGGCTTTGAGTGGCTGGAGAGGCTCGAGCGGGAACTCGGTGAGGCTGCGCCGCCGGTGGTCGTCTACACGGCCCGTGACCTCTCAGAAGACGAAAACCGAAAGCTCAGCCGCTACACCGGCAGCATCGTAGTCAAGGGCGCCAAGTCGCCGGAGCGCCTGCTCGATGAAGTGACGTTGTTCCTGCACAGCGTGGAGTCGTCGCTTTCCACCGATCAGCAGGAGATCATCCGCATGCAGCACAATCCCGACAAGGTGCTGCAGGGCCGGACCCTCTTGCTGGTGGACGACGACCTGCGCAACACCTTCGCTCTCTCCAAGCTGCTGAAGAAGCATGGGCTCAATATCGTCATCGCCGACGATGGCCAGATGGCCTTGGACAGGCTGAAGGAAGACAAATCCATCGAACTCATCATCATGGACATCATGATGCCGATCATGGACGGCTACCAGGCAATGCACGAAATCCGGGCGCAAAATTCGTTCAACCAGGTGCCAATCATCGCCCTTACCGCACGCGCCATGCCGGAAGAGCAGGAAAAGTGCATGGCGGCGGGCGCAAACGACTATCTCACCAAACCAGTCGACATCGAACGGCTGCTGACCCTGCTGCGCGTATGGCTGTTCAGGCAGGAGATGGCGGCATGACGCACGTGGTACCGGTTCTGGCAGGACCGGACGTTGCGGAGGAGGACCTGGCCGACTTGGCTCTGCAAAATGAACGGGAGAAGGTCGAGATCGACCTGCTGCTTGCCGGGATCCAGAAGCGGTATGGGTATGACTTTGCCCACTATTCCCACGCCTCACTGCTGCGTCGGCTGGACAAGGCACGCTTCCACGCGAAGGTGCTGAGTTTTGCCGAACTGCTCGAGCGTCTGCTCGCGGATGAACAGTGCTTCGATGAATTCCTGAAATTCATGTCGGTGACCGTGACCGAAATGTTCCGGGACCCGCTGTACCACAAGGCCGTGCGCGAAAAGATCGTGCCGATCCTCAAGACATTTCCGTTCGTCAAGATCTGGCATGCGGGCTGCGCGACCGGGGAGGAGGTCTATTCCATGGCGCTCCTGCTGCATGAGGAGGGCTTTCTGGATCGGGCGCGCATCTACGCGACTGATTTCAACAAGAACTCTCTCGGTGTGGCGGAACGGGGCGTCTACCCGATCAGGAGCCTCGAGACCTATGCCGCAAACTATCGGGAGTCCGGCGGCACGCGCGATTTTTCCGGCTACTATAGTGACGGTTACGGGCTCGCGAAATTCAAGGATTTCCTCAAAGAGCGCGTCACGTTTTCCTACCATAATCTCGTCTCGGACGGTGTCTTTGGCGAAATGAACCTGATCTGCTGCCGCAATGTGCTGATCTATTTCGACAAAACCTTGCAGGACCGCGTTCTGGCAAAATTTGTGGAAAGCCTGCGCCATGGCGGGTTCCTTTGTCTTGGCA
>JAQGKB010000237.1 GCA_028290345.1 Hyphomicrobiales bacterium
TGACGGTGCGGTCGGCCTCCAGTGACGATTGAACGACCCCGCCGATCAAACGCTGAACGCGGCCCTCAATTTTCGTATGTGTCTTCAGCTTGGTGTCAGGTGGCGCGGCGATGGTGTCCTGCTATCCGGTGATGAACCAGCACTACTCCGGATTCTTTCTGGCTAAGGTACAAGGACATCAAATGCTTCGCGAAAAACTAGCTACGATGCTGCTCGCAGCATCGCTCGGAACGCTCGGCTCGGTGGGCATTGCCCACGCCGATTCAACGGTAACTGTTCTGCTCTCGGACACCGGCGCATCTGCCACGATGGCAAGCGGCATGGGCATGGCCTCTTCCGGCGCCAAGATGAACATGGCCAGCTTCAGTGTCAAAGCGACGCCGCAGCGCATCAAGGCGGGCAAAGTGACCTTCAAGGTCACCAACACCTCCAAGGACACGATCCATGAAATGATCCTCTCACCGGTCAAGGACCCGAAAAAGCCGCTGCCCTATGATACGGCCAACGGCAAGGTGAACGAAGACAAGGCAGGGCATCTAGGCGAAGTCTCTGAACTTCCTGTGGGCAAATCAGGCGAGTTGACGCTTACGTTGAAGCCGGGGACCTATGTCCTCTACTGCAACATTCCCGGCCACTTTGACGGCGGAATGTGGACCATGGTGACGGTCAGCTAAGTCCTCGAAAGTATTGTCGTCGGGTTCGCGAACGTGATCGAGGGCCCGACGATCCCTTCGCGGCCGGGCCTCCCGGAACGAAAGCGGATACATTCCGTTTGTTCCAGTTGGGAGGCCACGATGGCTGCAACCACGGTAATCGGCGCTCTGCTCATTATTCTTGGGCTCCTGTATACGGCATTCGTTACGGTCTATCGCGGTAGAATGAGCGAGCCTCATTCTCCGCAAGAACCGACGGGCCCAACGCTGGAGCCCCGCGAAAGCGGTCTGCGATCTTTTGGTCTGAAGTCCAACTGGCCGGGCCTCCTGATCATTGTCCTTGGCGCCGTGATCCTGTTGCTGCCGGTTGTGTTCGGTCCCTCGGCAGGCGTTCCCCCACCCTGACTTGATGGTGGAACTGCCAAGCAATAAAACGTTTTTTCCAACTGCAAGTAGGGTGAACCACCTTGGCAACTCACACTTCGCAAGCCGATTTCTTGGGCAGGCTGGCTTTGGTCCTGATGGCCCTTTGTATCGTGGTCGCGGTCGGGGTCCTGGTGATTGCCGGCACCTACCGGGCGGGAGCTTCCAATCCTGGCTCCGCCCCGCAACAGCCCATCCCCAAGCCGGCGGCGCCCGCTCCAGCCCCCGCTAAATAGCGATCGGCGGCGAGCCAGCGCGCTTCCCAGAGCCCGCGTCAACCCGACAACTGTTCGAACGTACACTGCCTCGGCGCCTTGTCTGGCCGCCAGCGGAGCAGCTTGGTACCATGCCGGAATCGGTTGCCGGTCACCTGATCGAAGCGCACCTCCACCACCAGTTTCGGCCGCACCGGCTCCCATTGCCCCGTCCTGTCGGTACTCCAGCGACTTGGCCCCCCGGGCGCATTGCCGGTGAATCCGGGCGGCTCGCGCAAGGCTTCGAGTTGTCGCGTCAACGCCGGCCGCTCGTCGTCGGAGATGGTCGCGGTAAATCCGACATGATCGAGAAGGCCGTTCTCGTCATAGAGCCCCAGCAGCAGCGATCCGACTTCCCGCCTGTCGCTCTCGTAGCGAAAGCCGCCCACGACGCAATCGGCGGTGCGCAGGCGCTTGACCTTGACCATTGCGCGCTCACCCACCGCATAGGTCCCGGTCAGGCTCTTCGCCACCACGCCATCGATCGCGCCCTGCCCGGCGTGAGCAAGCCACGCTTCGGCCTCTCCCCGGTCCAGGGTCCGCTCGGAGAGGCCGAGGCCGGTCGGCTCCCCCATGCCGCCGAAAAAGGCTTCCAATCGCCGCCGACGCTCGCTGAGCGGCGCACCGACCAGGCTTTCGCCGTCTGGCGTCAGCAGCATGTCGAAGGCGATCAAGCGCGCCGGGGTGGCGGCGGCAAGCTTGCGAATGCGGGACTCCGCGGGATGCAGCCGCATTTGCAAAGCCTCGAAAGAAAACTCGCCGTCCAGATCGATGACGAGTTCACCATCAAGGACGAAACGCTCGGCCGGCAGCGCCGCGAGAGCCGCCACGACTTCCGGGAAATAGCGGCCGAGCGGCTTGCCGGATTTCGCTCGTAACGCGACGTGATCACGTTCCTTGAAAGCGAGGCAGCGAAAGCCGTCCCATTTCGGCTCGTATTGCCAAAGGTCCTCCCCGCCGGGCAGCGCCTCGGCACTGCGTGCCTCCATCGGCTCGGTGGCCAGGGGCAGCCCGAACTCGTCGAACGGCGTCGTCTCCATGCTGCCACCGGGCAGTGTCTGGGCATCAGTTTTGGTTTGAGTTCGATTGCTCATCATCGTCTCCTCGCGGCTTAGCCAAGCCTCCGCCTACCGCAAATGTGTTAGGCGCTCCCCCAGACCGGCCACTTAAGATCAAATTGCGCCCTACCCGCTACCCTCCTAATTTGCGCTGATCGCTCCTTTGCTCCAGAAACGGAAGGAGGGCTACGGTGTCCGCATCGGAGCTCGTTACGGTCGCATTCGTCGATGACCATCCTGTGCTGCTCGAAGGCATATGCACGGTATTCTCGCGCAACGGGCGATTCAACGTCGTTGCGAAAGGGAATTCCGCCGATGCCGCGCGGTCGATCTTCGCTGCACACCGGCCCAACCTGCTTTTCGTGGACCTCAGCATGCCCGGCGATGTCTTCGCGGCCATAGGCGACATCACGGCGGGCACCGCCAGCCCGACAAGAGTCGTTGTTTACACAGCCTGTACCGCGGTTGATCTGGCCCTGCAGGCGCTTGACCGCGGTGCGAGCGCCTTCGTGGTCAAGGACAGCATCTCCGATGAACTGTTCGATGCGGTTGCCACTGTGATGCGCGGCGAACTGTTCATCTCCCACAGTTATGCCGGACGGGTTCTGAGCGGATTGCGCAATCGATCGGCCCGCGCCAGCTCGGTGAATGCGGCAAAGCTCAGCCAGCGGGAAAAGCAGGTTGTGCATCTCCTGCTCGAGGCGCAATCGAACAAGGAGATCGCGAGCAATCTCGCAATCAGCGAGAAGACCGTGAAGCACTATATGACCAGCCTGATGACCAAGCTGAACGCTCGAAATCGGGTTGAAGTAGCATTGGCCGCGCAGCTGCAACGAGATGCCAGATAGCTCCGGCCCTCAAGGATTTTCCGGGTCCAGCGGCAGGGTTGCGATCAGCTGCGTCCCTCGCCGAGGCCGCGCCCGTACCAGCAGCGTCCCGTTCAGCGCCTTGATTCGGTTCTGCATTCCCACCAGGCCCATTCGCGTAGTAGAGGGACCGCCCTCGCCATCGGTCTCGATCCCCGGCCCCGCATCGCTGACCACGATCGTCAGTTGCCGATCGTCTGCTCTTACCTCAACCCTCTGCCCCTTGCCGCCCGCATGCCGGAAGGCGTTGTTGAGCCCTTCCTGGATGACCCGGTAGCAGCAAATCTTGAGGGCCGGCAGCGGTTCGTGTGGCAAACGCCTCACCACGCAGTGAACACGCGTTGCTGTCGCCTGTTCGTGCCGGCTGACGGCAATCTCGACAATTTGCTGCAGCGAGGTCGTGGCAATGCCCGGTAGCACCAGCCCGGTCGAAATATCGCGCAACTCGGCGTAGAGCGATTTTGCCAGCAGGATTGAATTGGTGGCGTCCGGCTGGCCATCGCCAGCTTCAGCCGACTCGATCTTTTCGCCGTCGCGCCCATACTGCAGCGACAGCATGAGCAGGCTGAGGGTCTGGATGGGCCCATCGTGCAGGTCCGAGCCGATGCTCGAAAGGAAATGTTCGTTGGCCTCGCTGGCATCGACAAGGGCCCTTTCGGCAACCTTGCGCAGCGCGTTGTTCTGAGTGGCCAGTTCGCTGACCTCCGAGATCTGGCGTTCGAGCACCATGCGCTGCCGCACGATCGTCCGGCTGCCCCTCGAAACGATGAGGTAGAGAGCTCCGACCATGAACAGGGCGATTGCCGCGACCATCAACCAAGTCGCATTTCGGGTTTCGGAGCGCTCTTTGATAAGCGCCGACGCGCTCTGGTAGAATTCCCCGACGGCGATGATCTGGTTCGTTCCTGTGCGATAGAGCGGCGCGTAAACCTCCAGCAGCGTCATGTCGTCTGCCGGCGCCACGCCGATGAGACTCTGGCTCATTTCCTCGAATCCCGTTGCCAGGTTCCCCGAGGCAGCGGTGCGGATTTCATCCTCTGCGATTTCACCGTCGGGGATATTTTTCTTGGAACTGTAGAGCAGTGTACCGTCCAGGCTCCAGATCTTCATGAAGACGAAGCGCTCCTGCACGTCACCGGTCGCCAGGACTGTGTCCAGCTGCGCCTGTGCTTCTGGCAGCAGTGGGCCGCGTTCGGGCATTTGCTGAATATACGGCTCCAGGAACCCCTGCAGGAAGATAGCCCCCGCCTCCGCCGCGCTGCGAGTCGCACTGGCCTGGATACGCTCCCCGGCCCAGTTCGCCAGCACGATCATCGCCACGCCGACGACGAGGGCAGCCACGGCAAGGAACTGCCCGGAAAGACTAGTTTCGGCCCAGCGCCGCCGAAGTGACTTGGCCAAACGCGACCAAAGTCCCAGTCGAATGCGGACCAAAGACTCGTCCCCCCCATCGGACTTCGGTGGCAGCATTGGATGAGACTTCCTTACCTAAACAGTTCTGCCGTAACCGCCCATACTGCCGATTGGAATCCACGACCTCTTTGCGCTCGGGGCAAATTGATCGTCGTGTGGCATGGGAGAAGTACGATGCCCTCTACCAAGTCCTTTGACATTACCCTCGGCGATATCAATTATTTGCTTGCCCAGATGCGTCAAGCAATCTTTGTGGTCCGCTACGATATCGATGGTCAGCCGGTGTATGCTTACAAGGATTCGGCGGGCTTCACCCACGAACTGGGACTGTTCGGGAAATTCGATCCCCTCGGCATCACCGACCCGACGACAGGCTTTTCGATTTACGATGGTGCGCGCGAGGCCAGCGGGTTCCGCGTCCCCGCCGGATTTTTCAACAATCTCATGACCGCGACGTCGCTTGCCTGGGGCGCGGTGAACGATCCGTTCCCCCGCCTGACTGTAGCCGACTACAATCACTATGTGCACCAGGTGATCGCGGATCCTGCCAACGGCGTGCTCACCAATCCGGCGCTGGTCGACTACGCGGCGAACCATCCAGGTTTCACGCCCGTCGATGACAACAGCGCCAACTACGCCGACCTCAGCAAGACCGTGGTCGACTACACGCCGCGGATGATCACGCAGACGATCACCACATCCTACGCGAATGGCGCACTCGACCGGACCGGCACAGCGACAGACACCATCACCTCCCAGGTCAAAGACGCACAGGGGGTGACCCATGAAGTGACGGAAAACATTGTCCGCAACCTCAACACCTTGCCGGGGGACCCGTCCACCAGCGGCATTTTCACGCTGTTCGGCCAGTTCTTCGATCACGGCCTCGATTTCATCGACAAGGGCGGCCAAGGAGCCAAGGTCATCATTCCCCTGGCTCCGGACGATCCGCTCTATTCCGCTTCGCCGACCCATACCATCACGATCTCTCGCGCCACGCCGAACGGCTACACCATGCTCGACGCGCACGGGCGGCAGGTTTCAATCGCGGGAGCCGATGGGGTTTGGAATACTGGCGACGAAATCCAGTCGCTCGGCGCGGACGGCGTTCTCGGGGGCGGCGACGATACGACCGGGCACGTCAGTAAACCCGCGACCACCAGCTACACCGACCACACCTCGCCCTATATCGACCAAAGCCAAAGTTATGGGTCGGATACCCAGATCACGGCGCTGCTGCGCCAATGGGTGCTCGATCCGAACAACCCTGGTCAATATCGCCCGGGCGCCGAGTTGCTGGACGGGCACCACACCCAAATCTATTCCAGCACGACGTTCAGCGACGCGGGCGCCGGCCTTTCAACCCGCACCATTCCCACCCTCGAGGAACTGCGCGCGCATCTGTTGGCGACCGGACGGAGCGACCTGACCTGGGACGATATCAACAATTACCGCGTGCGAGACGCGCAGGGACAGGTTATCGACGTCAATGGCGCGGCCGCCGGCGGCTACGTCTATACCGGCCAGGCAATCCTGCTCGACATGAACCCGCATTTCGATAACGCGCCGGGTCATCTGAAGCAGGCCGACGTGAATGCGCTGAACAGCGTTACAGGAGCGTCACTCCACTTCTACGGCGCCCTGACCGGCGAAACCGACACCGCGAGCATCGGTCAGTTGACCGATGGGACCAATCTGGGCGCCTTCGCGCTGGCGCCCTGGATAAACTTTGCCAATTTCAGCATCACGACGGCAAACCCGGCGGTCTATAGCGCCGTCAGCAACCTCCTGGTCGACGCGGTCGGCGACCATTACATCGCCGGCGACGGCCGGGCGAACGAGAATTTCGGACTGACAGCGCTGCACCATGTCTTCCATGAAAACCACAATGTGCAGCTCGCCAATCTGGAAGCCAACATCCTGGCGCAAGCCGACCTTGTCTCGCGGCACAATCTCCAGGTCGCGGTCAGCAATGGGAGCAGTGGATTTTATACCGATGCCGACGGCAACTATCTCCTTTCGGCGGGTGGCGCCGTCTCCTGGGACCCGGACAAGATGTTCGAGGCCGCCAAGCTCATCAATGAGATGGAATATCAGCACGTCGCCATCGACCAGTACGCGCGCCTCGTCACCCCGGACCTGCCCGAATTCGTCACCTACGACAACAATATCAACGCCGATATCTCGCTCGAATATTCGCAAGCGGCGTTCCGCTTCGGCCACTCGCAGCTCCGCGAAACCATCGATGCCATCGACCCGAACGGGCTGGTGACCAAGTTTGCCCTCTCGGGCGCTTTCCTCAACCCCGCGCAATTCGCGGCCGTCGGAGCTGCCGACATCGTGCGCGGCATGTCGCAGCAGCTCTCCAACGACGTGGACGAGTTCGTGACCCCGGCGATGCAGCAATCGCTGCTCGGGCAGCCCCTAGACCTGGCTGCGATCAACATCGCCCGGGGTCGCGATCTGGGAATCCCGACCCTCAACGAAGTGCGGCGGCAATTGCATGACGCGCTGGTCGCCGAGCGTGCCGCCGACCCGACCACCCCGCATCACTCGAACCTCATCGTCGATGCGCTGAACCCCTATACCAGCTGGGCCGAGTTCGGCTCGCAAATGCAGCACCCGGAATCGCTGGTGAATTTTATCGCCGCGTACTCATTCGATGGCGACCTGACCAAGGCCCAGGCAATTGTCGGCTTGGAAAATGGGTCGATCAGCGAAGGCTCTGCGCAGGCCCAAGGCTTCACGGTCACAGACGCCATCACCTTCCTCAATGGCGGCGACGACGGCTACAACCGGATCGACCTGTGGATCGGCGGCCTCGCGGAACTCCACGTCTTCACCGGCCAGCTTGGTACGACGTTCAACGCCATCTTCGAAGACCAGATGGAACGGCTGATGGACGGCGATCGGTTTTACTACCTCTACAGGCTGGGGGTGGCACTTCCTATCTTCAGCGATCTCAACCAGTCGATCGTGACCGAGCAGTTCAAGGACATCATCGAACGCACGACCGGCGTAACGCACCTCAACGGCGACGTTATGGGCTTTGC
>JAQGKB010000259.1 GCA_028290345.1 Hyphomicrobiales bacterium
CCGCGATGGATCGAGTGGATCCAGGCCGAGCAGGAATAGGGAATGACGATGCCGGTAGTCCCCAGGATCGACAGCCCGCCGATGATCCCAAGCCGTGGGTTCCACGTCTTTTCCGCCAGCTTTTCGCCGTCGCGAATGCTGACGGTAATGGCGAAATCCGGGGCGATGCCATGCGCCGAGGCCAAGGCCTCGGCCACCTCGCGCATCATCTTGCGCGGTACCGGGTTGATCGCCGGCTCGCCCACCGGCAATGGCAGGCCGGGTTTTGTCACGGTCCCCACGCCGGTGCCGGCGTGAAAGCTGATGCCTTTGCCGCGTACGCCGCGCGCGATTCGCGCCACCACCAGTGCGCCGTGCGTCACATCCGGATCGTCGCCCGCATCCTTGATGATGCCAGCTTCGGCAAAGCCATCGCCCAGCGCTTCCTGCGCCAGCGCGAAGGCCGGTGTTTGCCCGCCGGGCAGGGTGATCGCCACTGGGTCCTCAAACTTGCCGGTGAGCAGGGCCGTCAACGCCGCTTTCGTCGCGGCCGTGGCGCAGGCGCCCGTGGTCCAGCCGCGACGCAGGGGCTTGCCGTCCGGACCGTATTCGTTCGCGACCTCGCTCATGATGTTGATCTATATAAGCCGAACCGGGCAGCGAACAGGGGGATGCCATGGGCTGGTTGAAACGGCGTCCGCGCATCGGGCATTTCGCACGGCTGGATGCGGCCGCCTTTCCCGCGTTCGAGCCGGGCACAGTGTGGCTGGTCGGCGCCGGGCCGGGCGCGCCCGGGCTGATCTCGCTGCTGGGCTATTACGCGCTGGGCGAAGCCGATCTCGTCGTCTACGACGCGCTGGTCTCGGAAAACCTGCTGAGCTTTGCCAGCAAAGACGCGGAGAAGATCCACGCCGGCAAGCGCGGCGGCAAGCCGTCGCCGAAACAGGCCGATATTTCGCTGAAACTGATCGAATGGGCGAAAGCCGGCAAGCGGGTGCTGCGGCTCAAGGGCGGCGATCCCTTCATGTTCGGCCGGGGTGGCGAGGAGGCGATGGCGCTGGCGCGGGCGGGAGTGAAGTTCCGCATCGTGCCCGGCATCTCGTCGGGTCTCGGCGGGCTGGCCTATGCCGGCATTCCGGTGACGCACCGCGACACCAACCAGGCGGTGATCTTCCTCACCGGCCACGACGAAACCGGCGCAATGCCACAAGCGGTGGATTGGGACGCGATCGCCAACGCGGCGCCGGTGATCGTGATGTTCATGGCGGTCAAGCACCTCGGCGCTATCGCTGAAAAGCTGATCGCCGCCGGGCGCGACCCGGCCGACCGGATGGCCATCGTCTCCAACGCGGCGCTGCCCGCCCAGTCGGTGCTGGAAACGACGCTCGGGCGGGCGGGCGGCCTTGGCGACGAGGTGCCGACGCCGGCGATCATCGTGCTCGGCCCGGTCAGCGCCTATCGCGAGGTGCTCGATTGGTATGTCGGCGATTTGCGGAGCAATCCGCTTGGCTGACGGCCTCATCATCGCCGCGCCGCGCTCGGGCTCGGGCAAGACCACGCTGACGCTGGGCCTGCTGGCCGCCTTGCGGGCACGCGGCGTAAGCGTCGCACCGGCGAAAACCGGGCCGGACTATATCGACACCGCCATTCTGGCCCGCGCCGCGGGGCGCGAGGCGATCAACCTCGATCCTTGGGCCATGAGCCCAAGCCGGCTGAAGGGCCTCGCCGCGACCCACGCAGCGGGCGACGAACTGCTGCTCGTCGAAGGCGTCATGGGCCTCTTCGACGGCGCCGCCGACGGCAAGGGCTCGACCGGCGACTTAGCTGCGATACTTGACCTGCCGGTGATCCTCGTCGTCGATGCCGAGCGGCAGAGCCAATCCATAGCGCCGCTGGTTGCCGGCTTCGCCCACTGGCGGAGGGACGTGCGGGTGGCGGGCATCATCGTCAATCGCGTCGCCACCACCCGGCACGAGCTCATGCTGCGCACCGCACTGGCGGAAACGAGCCTCCCCGTGCTCGGCGTCATCCCGCGCCGCGAAACCCTGGCGCTGCCCGAGCGGCATCTTGGGCTGGTGCTGCCGGACGAGATCGCGCAGTTCGCCGCAGTGGTGGATGAGGCGGCTGAAGTGGTCGCCGAATTCATCGACCTGGCCGGCCTGCTCGCCTTGGCCCGGCCGCTCGAGCCGACACCTGCCGCGACCCGGCTGGCCCCGCTGGGCCAGCATATCGCCATCGCCCGCGACGACGCGTTCGCGTTCCTCTACCCGCACATGCTCGCCGACTGGCGCGCACAGGGGGCCAGCCTGTCGTTGTTTGCGCCGCTGGCCGACGAGGCGCCGGATGCTTCGGCTGACGCCGTGTTCCTGCCTGGGGGCTATCCGGAGCTGCACGGGGCACGGCTTGCCACCGCCGACAACTTCAAGGCCGGCCTTCGCCAGGCGCAAAATCGCGGCGCGCTGATCTATGGCGAGTGCGGCGGCTTCATGGTGCTGGGCGAAGTACTGGTCGACAAGGCCGGCATTCCGCATGCCATGGCCGGCCTGCTGCCGGCAACCACCCGCATCGATCGGCCTAAGCGTACATTGGGCTATCGTCACCTCATCCACCAAAGCCCGCTGCCCTGGGGGGCCCGGCTTTACGGGCACGAGTTTCACTATTCATCGGCCAAGCAATCGCGGCTGACGCCATTGTTCCACGCCACCGACGCATTGGGCGAACCCCTGCCGGCAATGGGGGCGGTCGAGGGGCGGGTGATGGGTTCGTATGCGCACGTGATCGATGTTGCGTGAGTTCATTCGGCAACCCGCCACCCCTACCCCCCTGCCCCTGCCCCTACCTTCACCCTCACCCCCCTCATTCGTCATCCTCAGTCTCGACCCGAGGACCCAACTTTCTTCTGCCGAGTGTGCCTCACGCCCCCCACCCCTGACCCCTCCCCGCAAGGGGGAGGGAGACACGGCGGCAGTGCCATGGACATCGTCGGGCTCTAGCTTCAATCCCTCGGTCTCGCTAGAACCACTCCATGGCCAAGGCATTGATGTTCATGGGGACGGGGTCCGACGTCGGCAAGTCGCTGATCGTGGCGGGGCTTTGCCGGGCTTTTTCCCGGCGGGGGCTCCGGGTAGCGCCGTTCAAGCCGCAGAACATGTCGAATAATGCCGCAGTGACCGAGGATGGCGGCGAGATCGGCCGGGCGCAGGCCCTGCAGGCGCGGGCCGCCAGGCGTCCGCCGATCACGGCGATGAACCCGGTATTGCTGAAACCCGAGCAGGAGACCGGGGCCCAAGTGATCGTGCGCGGCAAGCGTGTGGGCTCCATGTCGGCGCGTGATTATTTCGCCCGCCGGGGCGAACTGATGCCGCAGGTGCTCGGCGGCTTCGATGAACTGGCGGCCGATGCCGATCTGGTGCTGATAGAGGGTGCCGGCAGTGCGTCCGAGGTCAATCTGCGCGGCAACGACATCGCCAATTTCGGCTTCGCCCGCGCCGCCGACGTCCCGGTGGTGGTGATCGGCGATATCCACCGCGGCGGCGTCATCGCTTCGCTGGTCGGCACTTTTGCGGTGATCGATCCGGAAGACGCAAAACTCATCGTCGCGACGCTCATCAACCGCTTCCAGGGCGATCCGTCTTTGTTTGCGGAGGGCAAGAGCTTCATCGCCGAGCGCACCGGCGTGCCTTGCTTCGGACCGGTGCTGCATTTCGCCGATGCGGCAAAACTGCCGGCGGAGGACGTGCTGGCGCTGGAGGCCAAGACACCCGCCGGGAAGGGCGACTTCGTCATCGCGGTGCCCCGGTTGCCGCGCATTTCCAACTTCGATGATCTCGATCCGCTCAAGGGCGAGCCGGGGGTGAAACTGGCGATCGTCGAGCCTGGCCTGCCGCTGCCCCGCGATGCCGATCTCATCGTCCTGCCGGGTTCGAAGGCCACCCGCTCCGATCTCGAGGCCCTGCGCCGCAATGGCTGGGATGTGGATATCCTCGCGCATCACCGCGCCGGCTTGCCAGTCTTCGGCATCTGCGGCGGTTATCAGATGCTGGGCAAGACCGTTGCCGATCCGGATGGCCTGGAAGGCTCGCCCGGCACCAGCGCAGGCCTTGGCCTGCTCGAGGTCGATACCGTTTTGGCTCCCATCAAGCGTCTTGGCCTTGCATCCGGTCGCGATGCCGCGATGGGCATCGAACTCAGCGGCTACCACATGCATATGGGCGAAACAGTCGGCCCAGCCTGCGCCTCCCCCTTTGCAGTAATCGGCAACCGCCCCGAGGGCGCGCAGTCCGCCGATGGGCTTGTCACCGGCACGTACCTGCACGGCGTCTTTGCCGCCGATGCCTTCCGTTCGGCCTTCCTTGCCCGGCGCGGCGCCGAGGTCAGCGCGCTGGCTTACGAGGCCGGCATCGAGAAAACCCTCAATGCGCTTGCCGATCACCTCGAGGCCGATCTCGACCTCGATGCCCTGCTAGCGCTCGCCCAGCCGGTAGCGCGCCGCTGATGCACCTGCTGATCGCCCCGCTGGCCTTGCTGCTTGAACGGCTGTTCGGCTACCCGCAGCGCCTGGTGAAGGCGATCGGCCACCCGGTGATCTGGTACGGAAAACTCATCGATTTCCTCGAAATCCGCCTCAACCAGCCGAAGCGATCCGGTGCCGAGCGCAAGTTTCTCGGCGTCATCATGCTGGCGCTCTTGCTGCTCGCGGCGCTGCTCCCGACGATGCTCATCGCCTGGACGACCAATCTCGTCCCTTTCGGCTGGATCATCGATGCCGTCCTTGCCACTGCCTTCCTGGCGCAGAAGGAACTCGGCCGCGCGGTGCGCCTGGTGGCCGATGCGCTAAGCCTGTCGCTGCTCGATGGCCGCATTGCGGTGAACCACATCGTCGGGCGCGATCCGCAGGTGCTCGATGAGGCCGGAGTGGCGCGCGCGGCGATCGAGAGCCTCGCGGAAAGCTCGTCCGACGGCGTCATCGCGCCGCTGTTCTGGCTGGCGATCTTCGGCCTGCCGGGGATCGCACTCTACAAGGCCATCAACACCGCCGATTCCATGGTGGGCCATCGCAACGAGCGCTACAGCGATTTCGGCTGGGCCAGCGCCCGGCTGGACGATGTGGTGAACTGGATCCCCGCCCGGCTTGCCGCGCTGCTGCTGGCGGGAGCGAGCTTTCTGGTCAAGGGTGCCGATCCCGAAAAGAGTTGGTCGACGGCGCTGCGCGATGCGCGCAAGCACGCCTCGCCCAATGCCGGCTGGCCCGAGGCAGCCCTGGCCGGCGCCCTCGGCTTCTCGCTCGGCGGTCCCCGCAGCTATGATGGCGAAATGGTGGACCTGCCGCCAATGGGCGTCGGCCAGCGCGATCTGGCTCCGGCCGACATCCTCAAGGCGCTGGACCTCTATCGGATGATGCTGAATTTGGCGCTCGGCGTGTGCGTCGCGGTGGCGGTGCTGGCGTGGGGGCGGGTATAGGGCCACACGCGCGCCCCACCCCGCTACAGCATCGTGCCGTGCAGAATTACTATCGCGATGCTGAAATAGATCACCAGCCCGGTCACATCGACCAGCGTGGCGACGAACGGCGCCGAGGCGCTGGCAGGATCGAAGCCGATCCTTTGCATTACGAACGGCAACATCGACCCCGATAGCGAGCCGAAAGTCACGATGCCGACGAGCGAGGCGCCGACAGTTAGCGCGATCAGCGGCCAGAAGACGCCGTAGTCGTAGAGGCCGAGCATCTGCCAGAGGGCGATGCGCACCACGCCGATCACCCCGAGGATGCCGCCCAGCACCATCCCCATCGGCAGTTCGCGCAACGCCACGCGCCACCAGTCGCGCAGCCGCACTTCGCCCAGCGCCAGCCCGCGGATCAGCAGCGATGTCGCCTGCGAGCCGGAATTGCCGCCCGAGCTCATGATCAGCGGGATGAACAGGGTCAGCACCACCGCCTTGTCCAGTTCGCCCTCGAAGTGCTGCATGGCGCTCGCCGTTAGCATCTCGCTGAGGAACAGCGCACAAAGCCATCCGGCGCGCTTGCCCACCATCGAGAGGAAGCCGATCTTCATGTAGGGCTGCTCCAGCGCCTGCATGCCGCCGAACTTCTGCACGTCCTCGGTGGTCTCCTCGATCATCGCGTCGATCACGTCGTCAACGGTGACGATACCGAGCATCTGCCGGTTCTCATCGACTACGGGGATGGCGAGCAGGTCGTGCCGGCGGATCAGCCGCGCCACTTCCTCGCGGTGCGTCAACGGCGTCACCGTGATCGGCGGCGTTTCCGGCGCTACCGACAACAGTGGCGCGTCCAGCTCACCCATGATCAGCCGCCGCAGCGTCACCCGCTGCAGCAGTTCGTAGGTCAGGGGTGCCAGCACGTAGATTGCATAGATGGTCTCGCGCGACCCTTCGACGCGGCGCACATGCGCCAGTGTTTCCCCGATCGTCCAACTCGCCGGAGCGCTGACGAATTCGGTGGTCATCAGGCTGCCGGCGGTGCCGTCCGGATAGTTGACGAGGCTTTCGATCGAACGCCGCGTGTGCGGCGCCAGCCGGCCCATCAGCCGCGCATAGACCGGGTCGTCCATCTCCTGGAAAATGTCGGTCGCCCGGTCGGCCGCCATCGCGTCGAGCAGGTGGGCGGCGTGATCGTTGGGCAGCAGCGCCACGATTTGCGCCGCGTGCAGCAGTTCGGGCTGCTCCAGCAGTTCGACCGCGCGCGGCTTGGGCAGCGCGGCCAGTAGAACGGCCGCGTCATCCGCGTTGAGGCTATTGAGAAATTCCACGGCGTCGGCAGCATCAAGGCCGCGCAGTTGCGCCGTAATATTGGCAGCGTCGACCGCCGCCCCCGTCGAGAGAGTGATATCCATTCTGGCTTGCTTTCTGCCGATCCGGCGTCAGCGGGGGCAGGGCAAGCCGATCATTATCGGATCAAGCCATGCCCGCCGCGGACGGCACCAACGATCGACTGTTACTGTCGCTTGGCATGGGGTTGAAACTCCGGTTGAAATCCGGCCGGAAGGGCGCGCCCTTCGATCTCCGAATGTGGTGTCAAATGCGCGCGCAAAACCGCGCTGTCAATGGGCAAAAGCGTTACAAAAGTGTGCAATTCCTGTCCGAACTGACGTCGTCAGTGCAAGGCTGGCGCGGCGCCCTTCAGCGTCATGGGCAATCCAGCGACGATAAAATAGACATCGGCGCAGATGTCGGCGATGCGCTGATGCGTCGATCCCGCGAGGTCGCGAAAACTCCGCGCCAAGGCATTGTCCGGCACGATGCCCTGGCCGACTTCGTTGGAAACAAGAATGACCCGGCACGATTTGATTTGGGCCAGCGTCACCGCTAACTCGTCGACCGATGCAGCCACGTTGGCGTTGGCGCCCAGCAAATTGCTCAGCCAGAGCGTGAGGCAATCGACCAGCACCACATCATGGATCTTTGCCGCCGCGACGATGGCGTCGCTTAGCGCCAGCGGCTCTTCGATGGTGGTGAAATGCGGGTCGCGCTGGCGCTGATGCGCCCGGATGCGCTGCGTCATCTCCACGTCGAGCGCCTCGGAGGTCGCAAGATAGGCCGGATTGGTACCGAGCGGTAGCGCCAGCCGTTCGGCAAAGCCGGTCTTGCCCGATCGGGCCCCGCCCAGGATCAGCACATGTTGCGCACTCACGATTGTCCCTCCTTGGCCGCCGGTATGCGGGCGATGAAATGTCCCTTCATACCTTCCGGCCATTTTGCATACGGGACAACCCCATCCGGGGTCGCGGCGTAAGCTGCAGCCCAATCGAGGATCGCCGTCACCGCACCCTCGGTCGGTTCGAACCGCCCCGCCAGATATCCGCTGCGGGCCTCGCCCTGGATGAGCAAGGTGCAGGCCTGGCTGCAGGCCCACAGGCAATCGTGTCGAATCAAGGTCACGGCGTCAGTCTGCCTCTGCAAGGCTGCGCTCTCGAGGGCTTCCGCCAGAACCATACCGGCGCTGCGCAAATCATTGTTCAGCGCCCTGGTTGCGGCGGACTTGCAAGTGGTGCAAATGGTCAGCGTCACGGTCATGTCGGGCTCAGTCTCCGTGCCGTCTGGGGGGCGACATTGACTGCATGGAACCCATGCGGCAAGGGGTCTTGTCGAGGGGCGCCGAGGAACGAAATCGATTGCTTATTCTACTTTCGTCTAAGGAGCTTTCCCACTATGGTCCGGCCAAATTGGCGGCCTCAAACATTGGTCCAGGGAGCGCGTCGCGGTGAAGAGGTTTTATCTTGGGGTGGATGGCGGCGGCACGAACTGCCGGGTCCGATTGGCTGATGCGGACCTGAAAACGCTCGGCGAAGCGACCAATGGCCGCTCGAACCTGCAGATCGATGGCGGAGAACCCGCTTACCGCTCGATCACCGAGGGCACGAAATCCGTCTTTGCGCAGGCCGGTATCGATTTTGCCGAAACCACCAATACCTACGCCGTGTTCGGCATGGCCGGCGGACGGCTGCCCTCGGCGCGCGAGGCGTTCGAAGCCAGGCCATGGCCCTTCGCCAAGGTCAAGGTTTTCGACGATATCGATATCGCTCGAGCGGGCGCCCATGCGGGCGAGGACGGCGCCGTGGCGATCATGGGCACCGGTTCTGCCGGGTTGGCGCAAGTCGACGGCCGGCGCCACCAGGTCGGCGGCTGGGGCTTTCATATCGGCGACCAGATGTCGGGGGCGATCCTCGGCCGGGAACTGGTGCGCCGCGCCGTCGAGGCCACAGATGGCCTGGTCTCGGGCTCGCCCTTGACCGCCGCCGTGGTCGAACATCTCGGCGGCAGTCTAGATGCCGTCATGGACTGGTCGTTCAATGATCGCAAGCCGGCTGATTACGGTGCACTGATTCCGCTGTTTTTCGACTATTATGAGCGCGGCGACATTGTTGCAGCCGAACTGATGGCACTGGAATTGAGTTACATCGATAATTACGTGAATTGGTTCAAGGCGCGCGGGGCCAAGAAGATGGCGGTGGTCGGGGGTTTTGGCACGCGGCTGTACCCGCTGCTGGTTGAGCGCTATGGCAGCTTCATCGTCCTGCCCCAGGATGAGCCGTTGCATGGTGCGGTGCTGCTCGCCAAACAATTGTTCGCGTCCGCCTGATATCTTGTGAAACGGAGACTAACGCTCGTGTCCAGCCGTATTATTCCGGTCCCGCCCTTTGACTACGTGGTGTTTGGCGCCACCGGTGATCTGACCAAGCGCAAGCTGATCCCGGCGCTCTATCACCGTTTCAAGGACGGCCAGTTCGACGAGCAGTCACGCATCATCGGCGTGTCGCGGACCAAATGGGACGACGAGCAGTTCAAGCAGATCGCGCGCGACTGCATCGCCGAGTTCGTCGAGCCGGAATACCAGGACAAGAAAACTATCGAGCGCTTCGCCTCGATCTTTACCTACGTCCCCAACGATGTGTCGGACGAGGCGCACTGGGCGGACCTGTCGAGCAAGTTGCGCGAGGATCCCCGGATCGTGCGCGCCTTCTACCTCGCCGTGGCGCCGGACCTGTTCGGGCCGATCTGCGAGTATCTGGCCAAGAAGGAATACTACCGCCGCGACGCTCGCGTGGTGATCGAGAAGCCGCTCGGCCACGATCTCGCCTCGTCCAAGCAGATCAACGACGAAGTCACCCGCATCTTCCGCGAAGATCAAGTCTACCGTATCGATCACTACCTCGGCAAAGAGACGGTGCAGAACCTGTTGGCGCTGCGCTTCGCCAACATGCTGTTCGAGCCGATCTGGAACTCTGCGCACATCGATCACATCCAGGTCACGGTGGCCGAGTCGGTTGGCGCCGGCACGCGCGGCTACTACGACGAGAGCGGCGCGCTACGCGACATGATCCAGAACCACATGCTGCAGCTCCTCTGCCTCGTGGCCATGGAGCCGCCGGCATCGGACGACGCCAACGCGCTGCGCGACGAAAAGCTCAAGGTCCTGCGGTCGCTGAAGCCCATCACTGGCGATGCGGTGTCCAAGTTCACTGTGCGCGGCCAATATCGCGGCGTCAGCTCCGAAACCGCCTCGGTCAAGGGTTACCAGGACGAATTGCCGCCGGAAAAGAAGGGATCGAAGACCGAAACCTTCGTCGCCCTCAAGGCCGAGATCGAGAACTGGCGCTGGGCCGGCGTGCCGTTCTATTTCCGCACCGGCAAGCGCATGGCGAGTCGCGTCTCCGAGATCGTCATCCAGTTCCGCGCCATCCCGCATTCGATGTTCGATCATGCCGAGGGGGCGCCGCGCGCCAACAAGCTCATCATCCGGCTGCAGCCGGACGAGGGTGTAAAACTCCTGATGATGATCAAGGATCCGGGTCCGGGCGGCATGCGCCTGCGCGAAGTGCCGCTCAATCTGAGCTTTGCCCAGACCTTTCAGGAGCGCACACCGGAAGCCTATGAGCGGCTGCTACTCGACGTCATCCGCGGCAACCAGACGCTGTTCATGCGGCGCGACGAGTTGGAAGCGGCCTGGATGTGGGTCGATCCAATCCGGCAGGCGTGGGACGCATCCTCGGACTCGCCGCAGCCTTATGTTGCGGGCACCTGGGGGCCAACCGGCTCGATCGCGCTGATCGAGCGCGACGGCCGCACCTGGCACGAAGAGGACGAGGGCTAATGCTCGACCGTCGCAACTTCGCCGGCAAGGATGCCCTCGCAACTGCCTTGAGCGAGGCGATTGCGGGCGACCTTGCCGCAGGCGTCGCCGAGCGCGGGGTGGCTTCGCTTGCTGTTTCCGGCGGCTCGACCCCGGCGCGGATGTTTGCGGCGCTGGGCGCGCGCAGCGATCTCGATTGGGACAAGGTGACGGTGACCCTCGTCGATGAACGCTGGGTCGATGAGAGCTCGGACCGCTCCAACGCCCGGCTGGTCAAGCAAAAACTGCTGCAGGGCCCGGCCTCTGCGGCCAAGTTCGTGCCACTCTACCACAACGAGTCCAAGCCAGACCTGACCGCCATAGCCAAAACCGATGCCGCACTTAACTTGGTCCCCAGCCCGTTTGATGCAGTAATTCTGGGTATGGGCAATGACGGGCACACGGCGTCGTTTTTTCCCGATGGCGATACCCTGACGGAGGCGCTGACGGCGCACGGACCAGTCGTCGCCATCGAAGCACCCGGGGCCGGGGAACCCCGTGTGACGTTGACCCTGAAGCGGCTGCTGCAGACCAGGAGCCTCTATTTGCATATCGAGGGGGAGGACAAGGAGAAGGTGCTGGAAAAAGCGCTTGGGCAAGGTCCCGTAGAGGAGATGCCCGTGCGCGCCGTCCTGCGCCAGACCCAAAAACCCGTGATCGTTTTCTGGTGCCCCTGATTTCGTAGTGGGCTCCACGCCAAAGGAGGCACCAATGTCCGTCCTCAAAGCCATCAAGGATGTCACCGACCGCATCGCGGCGCGCAGCGCCGACAGCCGTCGCGACTACCTCAACCGCGTCGAGGGCGCGCGGGCCAAGGGTGTCTACCGCTCGACGCTGTCATGCGGCAACCTCGCGCATGGCTTTGCCGCCTGCGCCCCCAGCGACAAGGCAAAGCTCGCCGGCAACATCACCCCGAACCTGGGCATCGTCACCTCCTACAACGATATGCTGTCGGCCCATCAGCCCTACCAGTTCTATCCTGACCTGATCAAAGCCGCAGCCAACGAGATCGGGGCCACGGCGCAGGTGGCGGGCGGTGTGCCTGCCATGTGCGACGGCGTCACGCAGGGCCAGCCGGGCATGGATCTGTCGCTGTTTTCGCGTGACGTCATCGCCATGGCGACAGCCATCGCACTCTCGCACAACATGTTCGATGCTGCGGTCTATCTCGGCATCTGTGACAAGATCGTGCCGGGCCTACTGATCGGCGCCCTGACCTTTGGTCACCTGCCGGCCGTGTTCATTCCCGCTGGCCCGATGCCCTCGGGCATGCCCAATGACGAAAAGAGCCGCATTCGCCAGCTCTATATGGAAGGCAAGGTCGGCCGCGCCGAACTGCTAGAGGCCGAGGCCAAATCCTATCATTCGCCGGGCACCTGCACGTTTTACGGCACGGCCAACTCCAACCAGATGCTGATGGAGATCATGGGCCTGCATCTTCCGGGCTCGAGCTTCGTCAATCCCGGCACGCCGCTGCGCGATGCGCTGACCCGCGAGGCCACGCGCCGCGCGCTGTCGCTGAGCGCCGAAGGCAATAACTATACTCCCGTCGGCCACATCATCGACGAGAAGGCCATCGTCAACGGCCTAGTCGGCCTGCACGCCACCGGCGGCTCGACCAACCACACGCTGCACCTGATCGCCATCGCCGCGGCGGCCGGGCTACATGTCACCTGGGATGACATGTCGGACCTTTCCGATGCGACACCGCTCCTGGCGCGCGTCTATCCCAATGGCGTCGCCGACGTGAACCATTTCCACGCCGCCGGTGGCATGGGTTTCCTGATCAAGCAATTGCTCGAAACCGGGCATCTGCACGAGGACGTCAAGACCGTCTGGGGCACCGGCCTTTCCGGCTATGCCGTCGAAGCCAAGC